>NZ_DKLH01000005.1:0-69068 GCF_002455685.1 Sphingobacterium sp. UBA6645 | reverse complement strand
CCCGCCATTTTTTAATGACGGGGTTCTTTCTTTAAGAGACCTTTTTAGACAGCCTCTTATTAAAATCTTATTTAAATGTGTGGGTAGCTTATTTAATATCTTGCTTGACGAAGACTATCTCTTTGTAGTTATTCTTTTCGTATAGAATTCCGATTTGATTTTTATTAATCAATACGAGATCTGAATAGGCGGAATAATCGCCTTTTATGTTTTCCGGTGCTTTGGCGATGGTTTTATTGAAATACCAAGTCTTGCCTTTGTCTTTGGATAGTCGCAGGGTTAGGTTATTACGTCGCGTTTGATCAGCAGCATTGAGATGAGCGAGGATAAAGTTTTTACCTTTTTTCCAGGACAGCACCGATGCTTGGTTGATTGGGTCTGGAAGGTTGGGGTCGGTGACTGATGACTCCCATGTTCTTCCTCCGTCTATAGATCGTGATACGATGCGCAACTTTGGGTTGAGCTGTTGATTTCTGGAGCTCATATAGACTTCGTTTTCGTCTACCTGAGCGGCCATGGATTCGTTTGATCCGGCATATGGAATGTTTTCGCTCAGTTGAAATGTTTTTCCATGATCGTCGGAGTAGAAGGCATGTGCATTCCAGTCTTTTCCTTGTGGATCAGGTGCTCCGGCGCTATGATTTGCAGCGATGTATATCCTTCCTTTGTTCGGACCGCTGACGAATTGGAATGCATGTCCTGGAGTGTTCGCATAGGTTCGCCAATCTTCCTTGAAGTTATAGGCAGAGTTGATTTCAGGCTGTTTTGGACGGTGCGTTGAAGCGGTGATATTGATTGCTTCCGACCATGTTATGCCGCCATCGATTGAACTGATGTACCAGTTTTCTCTCAGTCCTTTTCCTTTTCGTACTTCACCCTCATGGTTGTTTCCGGTGTTATAGAATAGAAAAATACGGCCATTCTTAAAGTTAGGGTCTAACAGATCGACCACAACAGCAGGGTTGCCGGCTTGTAGGTTCTCATAATCCACAATTTTCAGCAACGCACCCCAGGTTTTCCCTTGATCTTTACTGATTTTGCAAACGATATCGACGTTTCCGTAGTCGCCGGCATGGTCTACGCGGCCTTCGGCAACAGCCATCAAGTCGCCATTCTTATTCTTTATGATGGCAGGAATGCGATAGCTGGCATATCCATCTTCGCCAGATTTGAAAACTGTAGTTTCTTGGGCAATACTGCCCACATAGCAGGCTACTGCTAATAAGCTTAGGTAGATTTTTTTCATAAATGCTGTATTACTCTGTTATTTCCAGCAATCTGTCGCGTAATAATAAGCAGGCTCCGTAGGCCGCTAATTTCTCACCGTTGGACGACAGGGTAATTTTGGTGTCTCTGTTTACAATGGAAAGTGAATACTTGTTGATGGCATTTTTTACCGGGAGGCTTAAATATTCCCCCGACTTAGCAAGTGAGCCGCCAATGATAATCAATTCCGGATTGAATATATTGATTAGCGACGCGATTCCACGACCTAATTTATCCCCTATATAATTTATGGATTCGATAGCAAGATTATCATCTTTTTTAGCTGCAAGGATAATATCGTTCAATCGGATATCCTCTATGTTGCTAAATTTCTTCGTTAGCGTGCTTGTCGCTCCTGCATTGATTTCTTCTATGATTTTCTTGCGTAGCGCACGGCCTGAAGCTTCAGTTTCTAAACAGCCTTTCTTTCCGCACTTACAGATGATCTCGTTGTCAAAGATTGGGATGTGACCAAACTCACCGGAGAATCCGGATTTACCATAATACAATTGTCCGTTGATCATAATACCTAGACCAATTCCGTTGTCTATATTGATATATAGCGCATCTTTTTCGGTTCCCAAGATTCCGCTAGAGAATTCGGCATAGGAAAGCGCTTTTGTATCATTTTCTAGGTATGAAGGGATACCCAATGCTTTTTCGAAATAGGTCGACAGCGGGTCTTCATAGAAATTGAAATAACTATAGGAATAGCCTGTACGATAATTGATTCGTCCCGATAGGTTGATACCTATGCCTAAAATATGCTCTTTGTTGACGGGTTGCTTATCGATGAACTCCGTTATGTTGTCACAGATAACCTGCAAAGATTCCTCGTTGTTTTCTAATTGAAAGGGGATATCCTCCTTTTTTGCGACCAAATCTTTCTTCAAGTTGATCATGGCAATACTGAGGTTTTCCGTTCCTACCTGCACACCGATGAAATAAGCAGCATTAGCAACCAGTCCATAGGAGTTCGGTTTTCTACCAACGCTTGCCGATGTCTTTCCGTAATCTTTAACTAACTGATCGTTTATGAGTTCCGTAACGCACTCGTTTATCTTCGGAATACTTACATTGAACTCTTTGCTCAATTCAGCAATGGTAGCCGTTTCATTCTGGGCGAAATAAGACAAGATCTGCTTTTTTAGCCTAATGTTTTTATATGCTACACCAGAATTGGCGCCGAGTTGTCTTTCGTTTAGAAAATTTAAGGTCATGTTTATTTACCTAGCTGTTATTATAGGGTAATCGTAATACACTGCGATATTAGTAAAAATATTGATATTATTAAATAATTTTAAAAACAAGTTTTAGGTTTTAATATTTTTTTAATATAATTGGATGATTTTATGAACTACGGGCATAAAACATCTACCCATGAAAATCATTTAAATAAATATAGCTTAAAATCAGCTCTACGTATTAAAATGATTGCATAATATACCAAAAATATCGAAAACCTTAATTACACTAACGTGAAAGAACAACTCAACAACAAAGAAGTGCATCCATTGACTTGGATTCCCTCGACCTGGTTCGCTATGGGATTGCCTTTTGTTGCCTTATCGACAGCCGCTACCTTAATGTATAAAAACCTAGAGGTTTCCGATAGTAAAATCGCTTTTTGGACATCCTTAATCATGATGCCTTGGACTTTAAAACCGCTTTGGGGTCCTTTCTTAGAGTTGTATAAGACCAAGAAGTTTTTCGTTTTTGTGACACAGATTTTAACTGGTTTGTTGTTTGGGTTAGTTGGGATCTCCTTACAGTTAGATGCCTTTTTCAGTATCTCGATCGGAATTTTAGCCATCATCGCCATTAGTGGGGCAACGCATGATACGGCGGCCGATGGCGTGTATCTGAATGAATTGAGTGCGACGCAGCAAGCTAAATACGTAGGCTGGCAAGGAGCTTTTTATAATATTGCGAAAGTGTTTTCCGGAGGAGCATTAGTATATCTTGCCGGGCAATTGGAAAAGAATATAGGCGTTGTTAATGCCTGGATGATTGTGATGTTCGCTTATGGTTTGATCATGATTCTTTTGGGGATTTATAATATGCGCGCTATTCCATCGGGACAGCCGGCAGCTGAAACGAGCTCGCTAAAGGAGGGGTTTT
Source organism: Sphingobacterium sp. UBA6645 (assembly GCF_002455685.1). Lineage (NCBI taxonomy): Bacteria > Pseudomonadati > Bacteroidota > Sphingobacteriia > Sphingobacteriales > Sphingobacteriaceae > Sphingobacterium > Sphingobacterium sp. UBA6645. Next base: position 65,681 of record NZ_DKLH01000005.1, on the reverse strand, counting down.
CTACTTTAAAAGATGTAATTATTTCTTTCTTTCAGAAGAAATATATCTGGTTTAGCTTAGCATTCATCGTTTTTTATCGATTTGCTGAAGGCCAGGCAATTAAGATTATTCCACTGTTTTTTAAGGCCTCGCGCGAGGAGGGGGGATTGGGCCTAAGCACTTCCGAAATTGGATTGTTGTATGGTGTTTTCGGTGCGATTGCTTTCGTCTTAGGGTCCATTCTTGCTGGTAATTATATTGCAAAATATGGATTGAATCGAAAGACGTTATTGGTGCTTTGCGCATTTTTCAATATACCGTTTGGAGCCTACGCATTTCTGGCCATCGCAATGCCGACTGACCTTTATCTAATCGCAGGAGCAGTCATTGTGGAATATTTTGGATATGGATTTGGATTTGTAGGATTGATTTTATTTATGATGCAGAACATTGCTCCCGGTAAATATAAGATGGCACATTATGCGTTTGGTAGTGGCTTAATGAACTTAGGCTTTATGATTCCATCGATGATCAGTGGTTATTTGAGTGATCATCTAGGATATAAAGAGTTTTTTATTTGGGTGTTAATCGCGACGATTCCTGCATTTATCGTCAGTTGGTTAGTACCACTGCGTAAGCCGGACGAAAAGGAAGAGATAGAATCCATTAAATAGTTGCTGTGCTACCTATTTGTATAAAATATAATAATGACCGATGTGTTTTTAAATTATTTTAAAAATATATTGGTCATTGTTGTTTTTATTTATAATTTAGTTGCCGTAATAGAACCTACTATATGATCTACCTAATTATGTGGGCGCAATTTAATCCCGCATAGTTAAGACAACAAACCCTATATGAAGAAGATTTACTTATTGTGCTTTATTCTTTTCTTGTCCAATTCGCAACTTTTTTCACAGATAAAGACAGATGTTTTGATTATCGGAGGTGGTGCCAGTGGCACGATGGCCGCGATTCAAGCGTCGCGCTTGGGGGTGAAGTCTGTTGTTGTAGAGGAAACTGTTTGGCTAGGCGGTATGTTGACATCAGCGGGCGTATCAGCAATCGATGGTAATCACAAAATGCCTTCCGGCTTATGGGGAGAATTTAGGGAGAAGTTATATCAGCATTACGGTGGAGCAGAAGCTGTAGAAACGGGATGGGTTAGTAATACCCTTTTCGAGCCATCAATTGGAAACAAGATTCTTCAAGAGATGGTTGCGCAAGAGCCTAACATTCAAGTGCTATTTGAAACACAGTGGGCCAACCTAAGCAAAACCGCAAATGGGTGGGTCATGGATGTTAAACCAATCAATGGTAAGTCGACCAAAGTGGAGGCAAAAGTATTAATTGATGCTACAGAGCTAGGGGATGTAATGGCGGCTTTGAAGGTTCCCTATTACTTGGGTATGGATAGCCAAACCTTAACAAAAGAAAGCTTTGCATTGGCAGAAGGCAATGATATCGTTCAGGATTTGACTTATGTAATTACGTTGAAGGATTTTGGAAAAGGAGCTAACAAAACCATCAAGAAGCCTAAAAACTACGATCCATCAGAATTTGCAGGATGTTGTGATGTGTCTGATCCCGCAACGCACTTAAAAGATAATAACGATTGCTATAAAATGCTTTCTTACAGCGCCTTGCCGAATAATAAGTTCATGATTAATTGGCCTAAAAAGGGTAATGATATTTACCTTAATATAATCGAAAAAAGTCCAGTAGAACGCGCTAAAATGTTGGAAGAAGCAAAGCAAATGACATTGCGCTTTGTCTATTATATTCAGAACGAGCTTGGCTTTAAACACCTAGGCATCGCGTATGATGAGTATCCAACGAAAGACGGCTTTCCAATGATTCCCTATCATCGCGAGTCTAGAAGATTGAAAGCGAAATCCCTCTTTGCACTTCAACATATCATGTCGCCATTTGAAACAGAAGAAGCCTATTATAAGACCGGAATTGCTGTGGGTGATTACACGATCGACCATCATCATTATAAATACGGAAATGCGCCGGAGATAGATTTCGTTAAGATCCGCGTCCCGTCCTATAATGTTCCTATGGGCTCCTTAGTTCCAGCTGATTACGATGGGTTGATTGTTTCGGAGAAAAGCATTGGTGTCAGTAATATCGTGAACGGTGCGACGCGTTTGCAGCCTGTAGTGTTGGGAATCGGTCAGGCGTCGGGAGCTCTAGCAGCAGTGTCCGTGAAACAGGGAAAGCAGCCTTCAGAAGTTTCTATTAGAGATGTACAAGCTGCATTATTAGATCATAAAGCTTATATCATGCCTTACATCGATGTGCCATCTTCGGATCCTCAATTTAAGATTCTACAAAAAATTGGAGCAACGGGACTTCTAAAAGGTACGGGAGTGCCATACAAATGGGCTAACCAAACCTGGTTTTATCCTGAACGCGAGGTGAGTCAGTATGAATTGATGCAGGGTCTTCGCAGCTATTTTCCAGCATTGAACAATAACTGGGATGCGTCAGGAGAAAGTCTTGATCTAACTGCGATGCGTACGATGTTGAATTATGTGAAGAAGGATGTTTCGGAGGAATCACTTCGAAGTATGCTGAAAGAAGAGGGTATGGACGTCGTCGACAATACTAGCAAGCTGAATAGAAGAGCCGTAGCGGTGATTTTAGATAAGGTCTTAAACCTGTTCGATCAAGAGATTGACTATGCAGGGAATTTGAAAAACAAACAATTTTAATAAACTAGTTAATTAAATTATGAATCATCTAAAAAAGAGTAAATCTTTGATTTTTAAGATGTTCTGTTTGATGTTCTTACTGATGCAAACGGCTGCTTCCTATGCGCAGTCTATCGTTCGCGGTTTGATCAAAGATGAACAGAACGCTCCGATTGCCGGAGCTACTGTGAAAGTAAAAGGTAAGAGTCAAACAGTGATGTCTGACGAACGGGGATCTTTTGAGGTTCAAGTTGATGCTTTACCAGTTACCCTTCAAGTTCAGTTTCTTGGCTATCAGTCGAGAGAGGTGTTAGTCAATAACGCGACGAACAACAACATTACCTTGTCTTCAGAGGATAATGCATTAGAAGAGGTGATGGTTGTTGCTTACGGAACGCAAAAGAAAGGTACGATGGTAGGGTCAGTTGCTCAAATTAAAGGAGATGAACTGAAGCGTACTCCAACGCAAAATATTACCAACACCTTGGCGGGACGCTTGCCAGGATTAACGGCTGTACAGCAGTCGGGTCGTCCGGGAGCTGACGGATCGTCGCTTTATGTTCGGGGTATAGGAACCTATGGTTCTAATAGAAGTCCATTAGTTATCATTGATGATGTGGAAAGACCTTCTTCGACCTTAGCTTATTTAGATCCCAATGAAATTGAATCCATTTCGGTATTAAAAGATGCGGTTGCAACTGCTGCATACGGTGTGCAGGCAGCGAACGGTATCATCATCGTTAAGACTAAATCTGGTAGAGAGTCGCCTGCGAAAGTATCCTATGATTTTTCTTACAGCATCGGACAAAATACACGCTTTCCGGAATTCCTGGATGGACCAGATTATATGACATGGTACAACAAGGGTATTGAGGTAGATAATGATTTCTTAATTAATACAGGGCAAGCACCTGCGGCGCTAGTTTACTCGCAAGATTTAATCGATGCCGTTCGTAACGGTACGAATACCAATCCTTTATTTGGAAATACAGATTGGATCGGCATGTTGGTAGACAACAATTCACAATCACAGCATCATTCTGCGACTATTACCGGCGGAAATTCAAATACACAATACTTCGCGGCAATTAACCATATGGATCAAGATGGTGTTGTCGCTAATACAAACTTTAAACGTTACAACGTACGTACGAACTTAAACAGTCGCTTAACAGACTATTTATCTGTGGGATTGAATGTTGGCTTGCGTAATCAAATTACTAATACGCCGGGTATTTCTCCTGATAATACAGCTTATATGAATCCATTCTATCAAGCGGTCCGTACTTTGCCAAATATGCCGATGTACGCGCCGAATGGTTTGCCAACTTCGTACAACTCCAATGCTGGTTATGTGAATCCATTAGCAGCTGTGGAGCGTTCGGGTTATCAAAAATATAATGGGAATGTGTTCCAAGGGCAAGCGAATATTACTCTACGCGTTCCTGGTGTTGAAGGATTACAGGCGAAAGTTCAGGCGGCATACGATTATTCTAATCAGGAAAGCAAAACTTGGTTAACTCCATATGAAACAATGGGGCGTGGGAGAGATCAGGTTACTGGAGATTATGTAGCACTTTCAACTTTACCAGGTATCACAAAAAGCACATTGCGTCAAAGTTACTCTGCCGATTATAGAAAGACACTTCAGGCGAGCATGAACTATGATAAAGTGATTGCTACGGATCATAACCTATCGGTTTTAGCACTATATGAATTCTCTGGCCAAAAGGGGAACTTATTCTCCACAGGGGCTGCTAACTTCCCAATTGATATCATCCAAGAGATTAACTACGGGTCGAAAGATCCTTTAGATTATGTGATGCCGACAGGTTCCTCAGATGCGGAGCAAGCTCGCGCAGGTATGGTAGCACGTGTCAACTACGCCTATAAGAGTAAGTACTTGTTAGAAGCAGCAGCACGTTGGGATGCATCTGCCAACTTCTCACCCGAGAATCGATGGAAATCTTTTCCAGGCGTAGGTTTAGGTTGGGTTGTTTCTAATGAAGACTTTTTTGCAGACTTTAAGGGAATCAATTATTTGAAGTTGAAAACCTCTTATGGTAAATCCGGTAATGACCGTGCACAGGTAGGAACATTTCCTTATTTAGCAACATTCGTTCAAAATACAGCGCCTGTTGTCGTGATTGACGGGAAACCGGTGACTGCTATTTACACTTCGAATATTCCAAATCCATCGTTGAAATGGGAAGAGTCAACCATGTTCAACGTGGGCTTTGAATCTTTCTTCTTAGATAACAAGCTTGGCTTTGATTTCGAATGGTTTTACCGTCATACAACGGGGATCTTAGGAAGCGTTGGAAGTTTATATCCTGCGTCTATTGGAGGTTATTATCCAAGTTTGGCGAATATTGGTGAAATGGATAACCGCGGATTTGACGCACAGATTAAATATAATGATACCTATGGCGACTTCCGTTTAGGGCTGACTGGTAATATTAACTGGTCGAAAAATAGATACCTAAAATATCAGGAACCAGATGGTACGCCTTCTTATTTAAGCGTAATTGGCCGTTCTGTTGGCGAAAAGACAGGTTTTGTTGTTGACGGAATGATTCAAACTTGGGAGGAAGCGAACAACGCGATGTCTCCAAGCTCTGGCATTATTGCTCCAGGTTCATTCAAGTTTAGAGACTTGAACGGCGATGGTCGTTTGACACGTGCAGAGGATATGACTTTCATCGGTCGTTCAAATGTACCTGAATTAACATTCGGATTGAACATCGATATGGCATATAAAGGTTTTGATTTGTCAGCTTTATTCCAAGGTGCGGCTTTGGCGGATGTGACCCTAGCGGGAACATATGAAGGTTCTTCCGGTACGACCGGTGTTGATGATAATACACCATTCACTAGAACATTCTACGGCTTTGGTAACTCACCTTACTTCTTGGTAGAGAACTCTTGGACACCAGATAATCCAAACGCGGAATTTCCACGTTTAAGCTCTTATAAAGCAACAGGTATGTCAGCACATAATGCCAACAAGAACTCGGCATGGATTCGTAAAGGAGATTACTTACGCTTGAAGTCGGTGCAGTTAGGTTATACTTTGCCGAAGACATTAACTGAGAGAGCGAAGATCGAAAATGTTCGTTTGTTCGTAACAGGATCCAATTTATTTACTTGGGATTATTTGAAATATTTAGATCCAGAGATGCCAAATGTAAACAATGGTTTCTATCCACAACAACGGATTTATTCATTTGGTCTTAACGTCACTTTTTAATCATTGATCATGAGAAATTTAAAAGTATTAAAATATAGCGCGATGGCAATGTTTTCTTCGGCATTCATAAGTATGAATAGCTGTAGTATTGACGTCATCCCACAAGATAGATATGTTGAGGAAAATATTTGGGCGGATCCTTCGACCATTGAGTTATACATCAATGGAATGTATGCGGAAGTGAAAAAGTTCCAGTTCGGCTTGTTTCCCAATTTAGGTTATGATAATGCGATGGACGCCTTAGCGGATGGTATGAAGTTTACTTCTAATACTCCGGGTAATGGTACGGTCAATATCTTGATATCGAATGCAAATCAGTTTTCGCCTGCGAGTGTAGGATTGAACTATTGGGGCTCAGGGTATGATAGAATTCGTCGTGTAAACGAATTTATTGGCGGCCTAAAGACAAAGTCGCAATTAAGCGATGAAGACAAGGTTAGATATGAAGCAGAAGCACGTTTCATCAGGGCGTATGCTTATTTCTGGTTAGCGAAACTACACGGATCTGTCATCATTTTTAATGATATCGAGCAATATGCTACGAAGGATAATCCACGGTCTAGTGAAGAGGCGGTTTATGATTTCATAATTGAAGATCTGGATTTCGCTGCAGCAAATTTACCGAATACTAACAAGAGCGGACGCGCCGGAAAAGGAGCAGCGTATGCATTACAATCGCGTGCGGCATTATTCGCTGGGTCAATTGCAAAGAATGATAAGAAGCAATTTAATTCAGACCCTTTAACAGGGATAAATCAAGCGAAAGCAAACGCATATTTCACTAAATCTGCTCAAGCTGCGCAAGCGACTATTGATTTGGGATTGTACGAGCTTGATGCCAACTTTCAATCTATTTTTACGAATAAAAACACAAAAGAGGCGATTCTTCGTGTTGATTTCGTAGCTCCAACAGTTACGCATCAATATGATTTAGGATATGCTCCGCCAAAAGACGCCTTAGGCAACACCTTGGTTTATGGTGTTCCGACTGCGGAATTAGTGGATGAATTTGAAATGAAGGATGGAAGTAAGTTTTCATGGGATAATCCTGCACATGCGGCAGCTCCTTATGAAAACCGTGAGCCGCGTTTCTATGCGAGTATCCTTTATAATGGTGCTACTTGGAAGGGTAGAACTATCAATACAAGCATCGCCGATGTGAATGAAGGTTTCATTCCATTTGGTCAACAGGGAGATCCGAAAAGGACGGTTACAGGATATTATGCGAGAAAAATGTTGGATCCTAACAATACCACATTTGTTGTTAACAAGAGTACGCAAAGTTGGATCGAGCTTCGTTTTGCTGAGGTATACTTAAACTTAGCGGAAGCGAAAGCACAATTGGGTGAATTCGCTGCGGCATCGACCGCTTTAACAGCCTTGCGTGAAAAGCGCGGCTTACCGGCAGCTTCGCTGCCAAACCTTGCTAAAGCGATGGAAGTGATAGAGCATGAGCGCACCGTAGAATTGGCTTTTGAAGGTCACCGTTTTTGGGACTTACGCCGCTGGAGAAAGGCGCATATTGAACTTAATGGCAAGAAAATGACGGGGCATAAGCCTACACCAGATGGGGCGGGCTTTACTTACGAAGTTGTTCCAGCAGACGCTTCTGACCGTAGTTTCACGGGGAAATTATATTATTTACCAATTCCCGAGGGTGAGGTTCAAGTCAATTTAGGTTTAACACAAATTCAAGGTTGGTAATCTTTAACCAATAAAAATTATGAAAAAGATTATAAAATATACACTGGCAGGCCTATTATTAGCCGTAACATTCGGTTCTTGTCAAAAGCCAGATTATGTGGAGCCGAACGATAAGTCTGAAATTGCGGATTTTTATGCAACATTAGAGGGCTCTGGACGCGAAAGATTATTCAATAGCCGTATTAGTAATGATACTGTCTACGTAAATATTGATTACTATTATCCGATTAATTCGGACGATGAGGTTGACTTGTCGAAGGTTCTTTTAAAGGCTTCTATTCCGGTGGATTCGCGTATTGAACCGTCATTAGAAGGTATTTCGGATTTAACGAATCCTATCAATATTTCAGTGATTGCTGGAGATGGGTCTTCTAAGCAATATGTGATTGTTGCCAACAAAAAAGGTAATACAGACATCGTTAGAGCGAGCATTAATTTTGAAGATCAGACAGGAGTTCCTCAAGAAGTCGATGCAATCATTGTTGGAAATGTAGTGAATTTCTCTATTGTTCCAGGTACGCAGATGGTGAATCCAAAACTTACTTATTCATTAAACAAACACGCACAGGGTTCCATTACGAATGGATCGACAATTAATTTAGCTACTGATCTGCCATTTACGGTTACTTCTGCTGGCGATGCCAAGCGTACATATAGTCTAAAAGCTGTTGATGCTGTGAAGCTTCCAAAAGGAATTCGTGCAAACAGTGCTAAGATTATGTTCGCGAAAAAACTAAACGCTGATTTAGGGATTACCGTGAATAATATGACCAATAGTTTAGCGGTTGTGGGTAAGCATTTGGTATTGAATACACGAGGTGAAAACTCGCTTTACATCAATGCCTTTACAGGAGAGAAGATGGGAGCAATAGAGCTAGGCGATAAAAAAGGAGGTTTAAAGAACTTTAATAACACGTCTGACGATGCTGGTAATTTCTTCTTAAACAATCTGGTTCCTAACGACGGCAATATATTCAAATTGTATAGAGCGACATCTGTAGATGCTCCATTGGTGCCTTATATCGAATGGGACGCCGCTGGTAAAAAGTTAGGAAGAAGGGTTTCCATTATCGGTGATGTAACGAAGAATGCACTGATTACTGCGCCGTTCCACGGCGAAGGGGATAAAACCTTTGCTCGTTGGCAAGTAACCAACGGTGCGTTGGTATCCAATACGCCTACCATTGTAACGATAAGTGATTACCAATGGTCGAATAATAATATCGATATCATTTATACAAATCCATTAGATCCAACAAACGAATACTACGGTGTAGGTTATTCGGACAATAGACTAGCGCGTTTCAATGGAGTAACAAATTCAGTTGCTGCTAATCTGGAAAGACTAGAGCCAAACTTTATCGCAAACTCAGTAGACTTTATCAATTTCAATAATGGTAAATATGTTGCTTACAACCATATTAACAGTTTTGATTGGGGATCTGCGGATCAGGTTTTCTTGATTGATACTGAGGGAGGATTTTCAGGGAATCCATCTTTGGCAACAACGCCTGGTTTAGTTTGGGCAGCGCCTAAAGGTACCTACGGTCGTAGCGGGACAGTCCAACCAGCAAATGCAAATGGTACAGGTGATGTCATTATGGCTGTATCGGACAATGGATTCTATCTATACTTATACTTTATGTTCACTAACGGTTATGTAGTTGGTGTTCAGTATGACTGTGTGGATTTATAAGAGAACGGATTATTTAGCTATTAGCAGCAATGAGCACATTGCTGCTAATTTAAAGGAATTGAAATATGAAATGGAAATCAATATTCGCAGCCTTAGCAATCGTTGCTTTTGGTTCTTGTTCCAAGGATTCTGGCGGAGAAACTCCGATAGAAAAACCAGATCCTGAGACACCTCCAATCAATGAAACCGGCAAGCAAGTCTTAGTATGGGTCGACGCTAGATCGAATGTATTTGGTACTTACGGCAAGTTCAATAGTAAAGAGGAGATCATCAAAATACTGGATATCCTAAAGGATTGTGGTGTAACGGGATTGGTTATCGATGTTAAACCGAGTTCGGGTTATACGATGTACAATAGTACATATGCCAAAGAATTTACAAGTTTAGACGGGAAAACCAAGCCCACGGACTATGTTGAATTCGTGATTGCAGAAGCTAAAAAACGTGAAATGAAAGCGTATCTGTCTATTGTTACCTTCGTCGAGGGAGACGGCAGTAGAAGAATCGGGCATGCGTTTGACAATGCGGATTTTAAAGAAAAATATGAGTCTATCGTTGTAAAAAACACGCAGGGGCAGCTAGGAAGAATTTCGGAAACGGGTAAGAATATATTTGTCAATCCCGCACAACCGGAAGTCCAAGATAGAGTACTCAATATGATTAAGGAAATCGCAGGTAAATTCGACCTTGATGGACTTATGCTAGACTACGCTCGTTATACGGATATCAATGCTGATTTCTCAGACTATAGTAAACAGCAGTTTATTACCTTCATGAAGGAAAAATATAACGATACGCAAGCGGAAAAGATGAACTTTCCAACAGATATCGTGAGTTCTTGGAAGGAACAGTCTGGTCAACTATTACCAAACACAACAGGTAAGTATTACAAGCAATGGCTGGTTTATAGAACCAGTGTCATCCAGGAGTTTGTTAAGAAGGCTCGACAAGCTGTTAAATCAGTGAAACCGGATGTAAAGTTTGGTGCATATGTAGGAGCTTGGTATACGACTTATTATCAAGTGGGAGTGAATTGGGCGAGCAAGGATTACGATCCTTTTCAAGATTTTGATTTGCGTTTCGACTGGGCGTATCCAGGCTACGGTGCTACAGGTTATTTTGAAGAGCTAGATATGTTGATGACTGGAAACTACTTTACGCAAATTCGTTTAGCTGATAATCCTGCGACAGCAAGCTTGAAATACCATTGGTGGAGTATTGAAGGGTCGCTCAATGGAATAGACTATATCACAAAGAAAAAAGCACCGATTTATGGAAGTATTGATGTCGGCAATGTGAATTATGCAAATAAGCAAGAAATCAGTAAAGCCATAAAGTACATTCTATCAAGAACGTCGGGAGGGGTAATGCTTTTTGATGTGGTTCATATGTATGCCCCACAATATAATATGTTAAAGCAAGAGTTGTTTGATGCCGTTAAAGAAGGTGTAAAGAATTAAGAAGAAAACATGAGATTAGTTAGTATAGCCTTTATTTTATCAATATTATTTAGTTCCTGTGTAATTAAAAAGGAACAGGCGATCAAGGAAAAGCCGTTTATCGATCGGAATATCCTTTGGTTTGACGCTACGGCAAACTTCGATCGATTCTGCCATAAGGATTCTATTGTTTACTATTTGAAGAAATCCAAAGAAGTCGGTGTAACTGATATCGTGGTTGATGTTAAACCTATAACGGGAGAAGTTCTTTACCCAAGTAAGATTGCACCGGTGATGACATCATGGGGCGAATCGAAGACTAAGAAGGACCTTTCATGGGATATGTTGAGCTATTTTATTGAGCAAGGGAATCAATTAGGATTAAAGATTCATGCCTCGACGAATGTTTTTGTGGCTGGTCATAATTTCTTTGATAGAGGCGTTGTATATGACGATGCTAATAAGGCACATTGGCGTACGACATCTTATTTGCCTACAGGTTTTAAGTTGATTACGGATCAGAAGAATAAATACTCTGCGATGATTAATCCTGTGTTAGAAGAAGTACGTCAGTACGAACTTTCGATTCTTAAGGAATTGGTAGCCATGTATCCGAAGTTAGACGGTATTATCCTCGATCGTGTTAGATTCGACAATCTGAATGCTGATTTCTCTGATGCAAGTAGAAAAGCCTTTGAGGATTATTTAGGCAAGCCATTAGCAAAATTTCCTGCAGATATCTACGAATATCAGGAAGAAAAACGCGTTGATGGTGTACATTTCAAAGATTGGCTGACTTGGAGAGCGAAGATTATACATGATTTTATTTACCAAGCTCGCGAAGAGTTAAAGAATATCAACCCCAATATTGTATTTGGTGACTATACAGGTTCTTGGTATCCACTTTACTATGACGTTGGTGTCAATTTCGCAAGCAAGAAATATGATCCATCGAAGGAGTTTACATGGGCATCGTCTGAATATAAGAACTATGCCTACGCGGATGCACTTGATTTGTTTACTACTGGCAATTATTATTTCGAAGTAGAAAAATCTGAAATCAAAAAGAAAACTGATGAGAAACAATTAGAGTCGGGACTGACAGTTGCGCAGGAAGATTGGTATACAGTTGAAGGTTCTGCCGAATTAGTTAACCGTGTAACAATGGGAGAGACCCCAGTCTATGCTGGACTCTATGTTGAACAATACAAGGGTCATCCAGAGCAGTTTGTAAAAGCTTTGCAGATGTGTAGAGCGAAATCTGAAGGTTCCATGATCTTTGACATCGTCCATGTAATCAATTACGGATGGTGGGATTATTTAAAAGAAGGGTTAAAAAAATAAATTATTACTATGCTAAGAAGATTTATCGCATTACTTGCTATTCCGTTCTTGTTCCAGCAGGCGTCTGTGGCACAAGAAAACTTATCCGAAATTTCCAAAACGCTTAGAGCTGCAAAGGAAGGAGAGACTGTTATCCTAAAGAATTTCTTAAAACCTGATTTTAAGAAAATTGCTTTCAAACAAACAGTTACTCCAGGCCCGCAGTTTTTGATCTCTGACGATCCAGAATATATCCGCATTCCGGAAGCTATTGCTATGCAAGAGCAAGTTGCTCCAGGGGCAGTAAGACTTTATGTTTACAATGTGAATGGGGTGAAAGAGCCGACGCAAATTCCAAGGAAGATCAATGCAGTGATTAAGAACTTAGGTAAAGAAGATATGCATTTGAGAATGCTGAAGTTTTCTTCTCAAGCTCCAAGTACTAATTATTTCAAAATTGGAAAGCAAGGTTTAGAAGATTATTTCAAGTCGGAGGAAGTGAATATGGTTAAAGTCATCAAACCCGGGCAAGTCGTTCCTATTGATGACGAAATGGAGAAGCGCATCGCAAAATATGATGAATTGGTTCATGGTATTTACGAATTTGTGGTGGATCAGCCGGCACTAATTTCTGTTGTGCAGACCTCACCTGAGCAAAATACCGCGGAAGCATTCTCAAAAATCGATACTATTATTCCGTTTAGCCATGTAAATGCCGGTCGCGGGATATTCCCAGTGTCAAATTACAAGATTGTAAGTGCTGATACTTTAGATACCAAACAAGGTGTTCAACAGCTAATTATTGCCGATGGAGAAGATGATCCATGGATTACTGGAACTATAGGAGCCGATAAACAACCTGCAAAGAATGCGGGTAATTACGGGGTGTTGTATGATACAAAAATCAAGTGGAAAAGCACAGATGGAAAAGGATTAGCCTTAATTACCTGGAATAGCCGTTCCGCTGATAATCAATGGTGCGGTGGTATGGGATTGACAATGGAAGTATATGATGCGCAGGGTAAAAAGTCTGTAAATCAATATCCATCGAATCAGTTAGTGACGAGAGCAGCACCTGAAGCTATTTTAATTAAGATCTATAAACCAGATCCAAGCAAAGAGATACAGGAGATCAATTTTACCTATTCTCCTCCAGGAGCATCTTGCTTACCAACACCGATGATTTTAGTCCCAATAGATTTAAAATAAACAACAGGTACATCAACTAAACCGGTACTGTTGCTGCACTGCAGCAGCAGTATTTCAAAGGAATTATGAGTTAATATTGTGAATACGTCTCAGAAAAAGTATAGAAATCTCAGTATAGATCTGTTAAGAGGTTTGGCGATTGTCGGGATGGTCATAGCTGCGGTTATACCATGGACAGCTGAATTTCCAGGATGGATGTATCATGCTCAGGTTGGTCCACCGGACTTTAAGTTCAACCCTGATCGACCAGGCATTACTTGGGTCGATTTGGTGTTTCCTTTTTTTCTATTTTCAATGGGAGCGGCATTCCCGTTTGCCCTCAAGAAATCTTTGGAAGCACGGCAATATGCGTCTATTACAAAGATCGTGCTTCGGAGGGGATTGCTATTATTGGTCTTTTCGATTGCATTAGCCTACCTAACACCTGATAATTTAACAGGAAACAACATTGTAAACTATCTATCAGCGTTAGCTGCTTTCGGTGCCTTTTTCTTGTTATTTATGCGCTTTGAAGGAACTGCATTTAAAAAATACGGGTTGCAAATATTGGGATTTCTAATCCTTATAGCATTATCATATTATCATAGTGAGGTTCTTGGCAATACTTTTCATAAGGAAAAGAGCAATATCATCATACTTGTTCTAGCGAACATGGCGGTGTTTGGGACACTGTTATGGGTGCTTTCCGCAAATAGCATTTATCTAAGAATAGCCATTTTATTTTGTTTTATGGGCGTTTGGTTTAGCAAGGATATTGCAGGTAGCTGGACATCCGCGATATGGAACTTTCATCCCAAACTACATTGGTTCTACAACTTTGCATACTTGAAATATCTGTGTATCGTATTGCCCGGCTCTATTTTAGGGGATCTAATCTGGAAGAATAGAGAGATTTTTCAAAGGGAGTTCACATCTTCCGAACGGAAAGCAACACTAATATTAGGCACGCTATCGTTCCTTTTCGTCGCTTTTCACGTCCTCTGTTTATACGAGCGTTGGATTACTGTGGACTTAGTGGGACACGTAGTGTTCGGCATACTTTTCTATTATTTCTTGAAGGATAAAAAGGAAGATAAAATTGTTTTCTATAAACAGTTGATTTTTTGTGGTTTTATTTTTTCAACAGTAGGTCTGTTCTTCGAGCCTATCGATGGTGGCATAAAAAAGGATCCTTCCTCATTTAGCTATTGGTTTATCACAAGTGGACTAGCTTTTTTATTTTATTTGACCTGTGATTATCTAGTGACTTTCTGTAAGAACAATATTGTAATAAAGTCTTTGGTTCGATGCGGTCAAAATCCGATGATAGCCTATAGCGTTTCAGCATTCTTTATCACGCCTGTTTTGGGACTTTTGCGCATACTTCCTTGGTTAGATCAATTGGCTGTTAGCAGTCCATATCTAGGGCTCATTAAAACAACGGTTTTTATAATCCTAATGATTGCTATTACCAGTTATTGTACAAAGAAACAATGGTTCTGGCGTTCTTAAAATAATAATATACACATTAACGAAACAACAAATGAAGTTAAGATATCTTAGTTTACTCCTACTAGGTTTGTCTAGTAAAAACTTAAATGCGCAGGTAGCCATCGACAGTAATTATGTGTTCTCTGGATATACTGAGCGATTAGCACTATTTAACAAAATGCCCGTAAAGAAAGGGGCAGTAATCTTTCTTGGGGATAGCTTGACGGAAGCAGGACGCTGGGAGGATATCGCCCCTGAACTGCCAATTCTAAATCGTGGTATTAGCGGAGACATTTCCTTCGGGGTTGTTGATCGATTGGAGGAAATTATACGTCATCAACCAAAGAAGTTATTTGTAATGATCGGCGTCAATGATTTGAAAAGAAATGTACCGGTTTCTAATATTTTGGAAAATTATCGTAAGATCATAAAAAGGGTACAGGCAGAGTCTCCTAAAACGAAGATTTATTTGAGCAGTCTTATGCCTATAAATGATGCGAAATTGATAGCAGCATTTAAGCAAGTAAAGAATGAAGATATTCTGAAGATCAATGCTGAATTGACGCAGATTGCTGCGCAAAACAAGAATGTAACATTCGTCGACCTGTACCCTGTCATAGCGGATGAAAAAGGACAGCTTAAAGCAGAGATGACTCCTGATGGAATCCACCTAGAAGTTGCAGCATATATTCCTTACATCAACTATCTAAAATCTAAAAAATACTTATAATATGAGAGCTAGTTTTTTATTGCTGACCATCTTGCTATGTGTCAATACTGGATTTGCGCAGGAGAAAAGAGATTTGAGTCGTGATAGCTCATATAATAACTGGTATTATGAGTCGCGCGAGAAATTGTATCAAGGATTGAAGAATACAAAAACTGATATTGTTTTTTTCGGTAATAGCATAACAGAGCGCGGTCCTTGGCAAGAGCTAATTGCCGGAAAACACAGAATTGGAAACCGCGGAATCGGAGGGGATAATACCTTCGGAATGAAGGCACGTGTTGCCGATGTTGTTAAGACGAAACCGAGCAAGATATTTCTGATGATGGGGATAAACGATATTGGAAGAGGATTGCCAACAGCTTGGTCGCTTAAGAATTATGAAGAGATCATTCTGACAATCAAAAAGCATAGTCCTAAAACAAAAATATATGTGCAGAGTACTTTGCCAATGAATGATGAACTGTTGAAATATGATTATCTAAAGGGCAAAGCGCAGCTGATTAAAGATTTAAATGCAGGGATCCAGAAGCTTGCTACCACCTATAATTTAACGTATGTTGAATTGGGGAATGTACTTGGTGAGAATGATATCCTAAACAAAAACTATACTTCAGATGGAATACATATCAATACGGACGGTTACATCCGTTGGGTGGACTATTTGAAAGCTAAGAAATATTTATAATGAGAATTACAGGAACTTTTATCGACGAAATTAGCCACGATATTCCCCATCAAAACTGGGGAAGAGCTGAATGGGATCAAGATTTTGCCCATATGAAATCCATAGGTATAGATACGGTGATTATGATTCGCAGTGGATATCGTCGTTTCATCACTTATCCATCCACATGGTTGCAGAAGGAGTATGGCTGCTATGCGCCTAGTGAGGATCTCGTAGAGATGTTTCTCCAACTAGCTGAAAAGCATGGCTTGAAATTCTATTTCGGATTATACGATAGTGGCAAATATTGGGATTCTGGAAACATGCAACATGAGATTGACGCTAACCGATACGTCATTGACGAGGTATGGTCGAAATATGGCCACTATTCGAGTTTCGGAGGATGGTACTTGAGTATGGAAATCAGTAGAAAAACGAAAGGGGCGGCGACAGCATTCCGAGTATTAGGAGAGCAATGTAAAAGCGTTAGCAATAATCTACCAACCTTAATTTCACCTTGGATAGATGGCAAGAAAGCTGTTATGGCATCTTCGGCGACCCTTTCCAAGTCCGATGTCGTTTCGCTGCAAGAACATGAGCGCGAATGGGATGAAATTTTTCATGAAATACATCATGCAGTAGATGCGGTAGCTTTTCAAGATGGACACATCGACTATCATGAACTTGAAGACTTTTTTACTGTGAATAAGAAACTTGCGGACCGTTACGGAATGCAGTGCTGGACAAATGCTGAATCTTTCGATAGAGACATGCCAATAAAGTTCCTCCCAATAAAATTCGAAAAACTGAGACTAAAGTTAGAGGCTGCACGTAAAGCGGGATACGATAAAGCGATTACGTTTGAGTTCTCGCATTTTATGAGTCCTCAGTCTGCATACTTGCAGGCTGGACATTTATTTAATCGCTATAAAGAATATTTAGAAAAATTGAAATAAGCAAAAGATATGATGGATTTTGTGAATAAATATAAACAGGAATTGCTGCAGAATGTCCTTCCATTTTGGACGAAGAATTCGAACGATAATGAATATGGAGGATTTTTCACCTGTTTAGACCGTGAGGGGGGAGTGTTTGATACAGATAAATTTATGTGGTTGCAGGGGCGCCAAATTTGGACGATGGCAACCATGTACAACGAAGTTGAACCAAACACCGAATGGAAGGAGATGGCGCTTCAGGGAGCAGAATTCATTTTGAAGAATGGTCGCGACGAAAATGGAGACTGGTATTTTGCCTTAGATCGCTATGGAAAACCTTTGGTTCAGCCATATAATATCTTCTCAGATTGTTTCGCAACAATGGGTTTGGCTGCGCTTTACAAGATAGAGAAAAATGATCACTATGCTGATGTTGCTGTTAGTACGTTTAACCGCATTCTCGAACGTAGAGACAATCCAAAAGGAAAATTTAATAAGCAATATCCAAACTCGCGCTCCTTGAAAGGATTTTCATTGCCGATGATTCTAAGTAACCTTGCGCTTGAGTTAGAGCATATCATCGACAAGCGAACCGTTGATCAACTTATCGACGAGGTGATGCATGAAGTAATGGACGTTTTCTACCAAAACGATACCGGTTTGATTATGGAGAGCGTGAATCTTGATGGCTCTTTTTCAGACACGTTCGAAGGAAGGTTAGTAAATCCGGGACACATTATCGAAGCGATGTGGTTCATGATGGATCTTGCTATCAGAAGAGAGGATGCCGATTTAATGAATCGATGTATTGACGTCGCCATTCGAGCATTGAACTACGGTTGGGACCAACAATTTGGGGGCATCTTGTACTTCAAAGATATTCTTGATAAGCCTTTACTACAGTTGGAATGGGATCAAAAATTATGGTGGGTTCACTTAGAAGCACTGGTATGTATGGCGAAAGGCTATGCCTATACTGGTCGACAAGATTGTAAAGAGTGGTTCGAAAAGTTAGATGCATATTCTTTTAGTAGATTTAGCGATCCGGAATATGGAGAATGGTATGGTTATCTAAATAGACAAGGCGAACCTTTGTTGACCTTGAAAGGTGGGAAATGGAAAGGCTGTTTCCATGTGCCAAGAGCGCTATACAAGATATACAGCACACTGGAGCAAACAGAAAATGCATTATTCGTGCGATAGATTTCCCATACATAAGTTTAATTAGTTTTCAATAAATCCCCGACTAAAAATCGGGGATTTTTATAATGTTGCTGAATAGCAATTGCCCCATCCCTCTAACCCGTTCCCAACAACGCTTTCCATTTAAAAAGATGGTATATTTGGTCTTATCAAATCAAAATACCGAGGAGAGTAGAATTATGATTATACGCAAAAAGGAAACTTGGTTCAGAATGTTGTTTATTTGGGAAGGTTCTGTTCTTCCACGCGTTTTGCCTCGCCTTATTTTACTGTTTTTTCTGTCGGTGGCTGTCGTCTATTTTCATGGGACGTTACTGAGTTATAAAGTCCCATTGGATGCAACACCTTTTACGCTATTTGGCTTCGTATTAGCCTTGTTTCTAGGCTTCCGTAATAATGCGAGTTATGAGCGCTTTTGGGAGGGCAGAAAACTCTGGGGCTCGTTATTAAATGTTTCCAGAGCGCTTACGCGGCAAGTCGCAACTTTGACAAACGGCAGAATTGATCAAAATGAACTATTGGTTTTTGTTCGAATAACAGTGCGTTCAATTTCGCTCTCAAACATCAGTTACGTGGTACGGATGCGAGCAGCGATCTTGAATCCCGATTATCGCCAGAACTATTCGCAATTGCTAAAGTCTCAAAGTATAAGCCAGCGGTAATCATGCAATTCATGGGAGAATGGATTCAAAATCTAAAACAAAGGAATATCATCGACAGTATTCAGCAGGC
Organism: Sphingobacterium sp. UBA6645; assembly: GCF_002455685.1. Lineage (NCBI taxonomy): Bacteria > Pseudomonadati > Bacteroidota > Sphingobacteriia > Sphingobacteriales > Sphingobacteriaceae > Sphingobacterium > Sphingobacterium sp. UBA6645. The sequence goes on along the minus strand of NZ_DKLH01000005.1, from coordinate 46,645 downwards.
TCGAATCGATCAAAATATTGATAAGCTCTCGGATATACTGGGCGGCTGTGAAAGAATTGCTTCAACCCCAATCCCGTTCAGTTATTCCGTTTTGCTTCATCGCACAGTTTATATTTATTGTTTCCTATTACCCTTCGGGTTGGTCGACAGCTTGAGTTGGTTTACTCCATTTATCGTATCCTTTATCGCCTATACTTTTGTCGCCTTTGAAGCCATTGCTGATGAAATCGAAGAGCCATTCGGAAATGAGGCTAATGATCTTGCGTTAAGTACTATGAGCACAATGATTGAAGAAACCTGCTTGGAAATGTCAGGAAAGCCGGTGGATAGCAACGATTTGAATGATGCGCATATGAATGTGATACACTAATGTGTTAGGCACCATTTAATGCATCTTTCGCTAGGTTTAATTCATTGTTGATGTATTGGTCAATTAAAGGAAATACTTGCTGTTGATTTCTTGCATCTTGCTTTTTTAGATCAAATATTTTAAAGACTAAACTATCCTTCGGATAATTCTCGTTGTTCATAAGTTTCATGAGCTCCTCTCGATTTTGTTGATCGTTTCGAAAAACAGATATGATGATGGAGTCTGCTGGAACGTTTTTAAGGGCGTTCGGTGCTTGCGCTTTCGCCAAATAGATTGCCCCTAGAGACAATAGAACCTTAGAAAATACTTTTATCATCATCGTTACATAGCGTTTATGGATGATTGAAGATAAAGAATTGAGATTTTGCAACAATTGTAAAGCGGTTAAACAGGGAGATTTAGCGGAGAATCAGGGAAGGAGATAGGTGTATGCTCCAATAGTGCATTAAAACAGCTACATTTTCGCTTTAGTGTTTTTTTATTCTTGGACAAGGTAAGTACAGGACAGTTCCCTCATCTCAATTAACTATTATTGTATTACAAGCTCCAAAGGAGCTTCTGAGATTAACCCTCTCAAAAACATTTAATAATGACAATCAACCTAAACCACAAGGCCCTTTTAACGTCCTTTTTTGCTGTTCTTTTCTTTCTCGGATTCACTTCCTTTCAAGAACCCAAAGAACAGCAAAAGGCGAAGGGTTTTCGTATTATCCATAACAACGACGGCACTGATGCTCTAGCCAACATGTGGTTTAATCGCAAGGCTAACCTCTCTCGCGCAGATATTAACCGTTATGTCGATATCGTAGCAGACAGCAAGGTTGTTACTACCTACATGATGTGTACCGGTAGCGACTTTGTCTATTACCGTTCCAAATACGAACGCACCTTTGGCGATGACCTTAACGGTACCCTATCCTGCAACAAAAGTACCGCCGAGCGCGATGCCTTTAAACACTATTACAACAACTTCCTCAGCCTTGAAAAAGAAGGCACAGACATCATAGACGCCTCACTGACCCGTGCTAAAGAACGCGGAATGGAAGCCTTTATCAGCTTCCGCGTCAATGATCTTCATTTTGCAGATACATCCAGCAATTGCCGGGTATCCTATCCCGACTTCTGGTACAACAATCCACAGTATTATACTGGCGATCCTACCCAAGGTATGAATAGTGCGCAGGCATTAGATTTTACTCACGATGAAGTTCGTCAGCATAAGTTAAATCTTATCCGCGAACAGCTAGAAAAATATCCACAGATCGATGGCTATGATCTAGACTTTATGCGTTTCATCGTGCTGTTCAAAACAGGAGATGGACCTGCAAAATCTCATTTGATTACTTCCTTTGTGAAATCGGTACGTCTGATGGTCGACTCTGTTTCGGCCGTTCGGAAAAAGGATATTCTGTTATCTGTTCGTGTTCCTATAACGGTGGAAGGATGCTTGGAGAAAGGCATCGACATTCGCGAATGGCATCGACAGGGGTTAGTGGATTTCATTTCTATTGGTGCGCATTGGCGAGGTGAAACGGCGACGCCAATTGCCAAATTCAAAAAAGATTTATTTCAAGGCTTTAAAAAGACGATACCAGTTTACGGATCCATCGATGATGGCGGATATCAGCCGCGCGAATTCTTTTCCGAAGGCATGTATCGTGGAATGGCATCCCATATTCTTGGTCAGGGCGGCGATGGTTTGTACCTCTTTAATTTTTATTTCGAAAACGACGGAAAAGTAGATTATGCTAAAGCGCTAAATGAAAGCGGCTTGGTGAATAGAACCAGATCACAACGATTATTGACTGATTTAGGCGACCCGACATTGTTAGCCAACCGAAATAAGATCTATTGCGCCTCCGACGGAGTGACGAATGCCTATGGCGTTTTACAAATAGCCGACTTACCCATGGCATGCGGAAATGGCAAAAAAAGCAATATCGGAATCTTCGTAAGCGATGCGCCCGATAGCAAGAACCTTCAATCTCGACTTCTGTTTCTCCGTACGGATAAAATGGCAAGGATGGACCTCAGTGTCAATGGTAAAGAAGTAAAACCTTTAGACAGCAGCTTTGCCCTTAAATACGATAGAATTAAAGGTCTGCAAGATGGAGAAGAAGTATATGTTTATGAAATTCCGAATAACACCCTATTAAAAGGCGATAATCAAGTAACTGTCGTCTCTAAGGGCGGAATATTTATCGTGAAGCGTTTAGAAATTGCACTGAACTATGGCGATGTGCAAAAGCATGGATATTTTTAATTAATAAAGATCGTTTTTGTTTCAATCATGTGATGTTTTGTCGGCTGCAAATTCAAGATTTGCGGCCGATTTTTATAATAGAGGTTAGACATTAGACATTAGATATCAGACATTAGATATGAGACATTAGAAGGGCGTCAATATCTGAAGGAGTAGTTTGTTTTGAAAAGAAGGAAACTTTGTTTTGAACCAGGAAAGGAAGGATGCAAGGATGAACAGGATCCTGCTAATCCTTTCATCCTTTATTTCCTAGTTCAAGACACTTCTTCTCTAAATCAACGACTCAATAATAAGCCCAACTGCTTAGCTGTTCTCGTCAAATTATCGGCGGTATGTTGTATAGCATCTTCCAAGTCCTCCGGACGATTACCGATTGATAGCAATGCTGCAAAATAGTCCTGTAACTTTTTGTCAATCTTTAATGGGATATTTCCCGCTAGGCCAATTATGGGTTTATTGTGCTTGCGTGCCAGTTCGGCTAAAACTACCGGTGCTTTTCCTTCCAAGGATTGCGAGTCTATGCTGCCTTCGCCGGTAATTACCCAATCGACATTCTTTACCTGATCTTCAATCTTCGTGAGTTCGAAAAAATATGCCGCTCCTTTCTTTATGTCGGCATTTAAGAATACTATAAAAGCGGCGCCAAGTCCGCCGGCGGCCCCGCCTCCAATCACTGAATTCAAAGATTTTCCAATGATCTCCTCCGTTAATTTATCGAAATAGCCCAAGAACGCTTCTAGTGCTTTCACATCCTCAGGACTAGCTCCTTTCTGGGGGCCAAATACTGCTGCCGCACCATCAGCTCCCAACAACTTGTTCTCTACATCGCATAGCACAGTGAAACGTGCATCCTGACTGATCCTTTTAAGCTTGTCGAGAGAGAAACTTTTTATGTCTCTATAGTTCTTCGATGTCGCATTGATCGCTTTTCCGGCTTTGTCTAAAAACTCCATACCCAATGCCTGCAACATCCCAATTCCTCCGTCAACGCTCGCTGAACCACCCAGGCAGATGATAAAATCCAAAACACCCTGATCCAGATTATATTTGATCAGCTCGCCGAGGCCGTAGCTGCTCGATTCAATAGGGCTACGCAACTTGCCGCTAATCGATTTAAAGCCCGTAGTTTCTGCAACCTCTATAATCGCAGTTTTGCCCTTGTCTAGCAATGCATAGCTCGCTTCCGTATCCTGCAAATAGACACCCTTCACAGCGCGCTTTTCCATTTTGCCCTTTAGATGCTTGCTAAGCAAATAGGATGTGTGGTCACCGCCATCTGCAATGGGAAACTTGATTAGCTCAGCTTGAATTTTGCTAGCCTTCAACCCCGTTTCAATTGCTTGGGCGACTTCTTCTGCTGTAAGCGCCCCTTTAAAACTATTGGGTGCAATTAGTATTTTCTTCATTAGGATTTCTCGTAAACCTCAGGGTTTAGGCAAGTAGGCATCGGTTTCCCATCCACAAAAGCGACGATGTTTTCCGCTGCAGTTCGGGCCATTCCTCCACGAGCTTCCACCGTTGCAGAACCAATATGTGGCAACACGCATACGCGCTCTAGCTTCAATAATGGATTGTCGGGCAACATAGGTTCCGGATCCGAAACATCCAAGCCTGCACCCCAGATACGTTCTGATTGCAACGCTTCGTAAAGATCTTCTTCATTGATAAATCCGCCGCGAGCGGTATTGACCAATATGGCATTTGGCTTCATCTGCTGGAAAACGCTGGCGTCGAATTTACCGTGGTGCTCAGGAGCGTAATTTGCATGTATCGATAGTACATCAGACTGCTGCAGCAACTCCTCAAAGGAAACATATTTTGCGTCTACTTGCTTCTCTAAATCCGGATGTTGATTGCGGTTATGGTAAATGATATTCATCTGGTAGGCAGCTTTACATTTTAGCGCCATCTCTAGACCGATCCGCCCCAACCCAAAAATGCCGAGCGTTTTTCCGTATAGCTCTTGCCCTAGATTAGCAATCGGATTAAAATATTTAAATCGAACGCCAAGACGCACCTGGTTGGTGTGAAAGGATGCCAGTCGAGATACCATTAGCATCAATAAGAACGCTATGTCCGAGGTTGCTTTGCTCAGCACATCGGGCGTGTTGGAGACAGGGATGCCTCTCCGCGTAGCTTCCTCCAAATCAACCTGATCGTACCCTACCGAAAACAAGGATACTGCCTTTACCGATGGACATAAATCAAAAAACTGCTTATCGATTTTATAAGCACCGATATTCAGAATTGCATCGCATTGCTGGCAGTAGCCGATCCATTCGTCATAGCTAATCTCCGGGTTTTCCGGCATCAGCAAGTCGATACCAGAATCTGCTAATATCTTCATGCCATCCTCAGGAATTAATTTGTTGATAAAGATCTTCATCGTTTGAATATTTTGAGCGTTGGTTAGATTATCTGAAAGTACAAAAAAATGGAGACAATTCTTAGCTAATCCCCGAAAAAAACAAAGCAAGCGTCTCTAAAAGCGACGATTGCTAAACGACAGTACAGGCGTGATAATCCACTGTAGATTGAAGTATAAAGGCCGAATGCTGCCAGGTAATTCTACCTGCTTGCTTGCGCACTTTATTGCCGCGGAGTAGGTACTAGTACCTGATTCGAAATTTGGGTTAACCAATGGGGAGAAAACCTGTTCAGTAGGTAACAATAATTAAAACTCTTCGTAAACAACAAAATGAAAGGAAAAATTATGAGCAAAAAGATGAATCAAAATGGTGAGAAAATGCCTAATGCGCATTTGCATGAGTTAATGGTAGACGAACTGAAAGACATCTACAATGCCGAGAGACAACTGCTGGCAGGCTTAAAGAAATTAGTCTCAACAGCAGAGGGAGAAGAGTTGAAGAATGCCTTTAAAGAGCATTTACAGGAAACCGAAGGACAGATTGACAAGCTCAAGCAAGTGTTTCAGCTACTCGATCTTCCGGCACGTGGTAAGAAATGTAAAGCAATGGAGGGCTTATTGAATGAAGCCGATGAAATCATGAGCGAGTTCGAAGGAAGTGAAGCCTTAGATGCGGCTCTTGTTGCTGCAGCACAGAAAGTAGAACACTATGAAATTGCAACCTATGGTTCCCTAGCCACCTATGCCAAGTTGATGCAGCATGATGATGTAGCAGCAATTTTTGCAGAGATTCTTGAACAAGAAAAGAATGCCGACGAAAAACTTACGCAGGTTGCTATGTCAAAAGCTAACAAAAAATAGCGAAGAATAATCAGGACGTATCCGACCTTCGACAGAAGATAAATCCTTTTTAATTAAATCAAACCCCTATCAAAGCCCTTTCAAAAAGGTTATGATAGGGGTTTGTATTGGGTTTGAAAGGGTTATGAATTGGGTTTGAGTCAAAGCAGTCTGGTAGATGTTAGATGTTAGATATTAGATGTTAGACATTAGAGTATGTTTTCTAGTATTGTCTTGGCTTCTTGTCTTGTCTTCTTGTCTTGTCTTGTGTTGTCTTCTTGTATTGTATTGTATTGTATTGTATTGTATTGTATTGAACCAGGAAAGAAAGGATTTTAGGATGAACAAGATCCTGCTGATCCTTAAATCCTTTCTTTCCTGGTTCAAAGACAAAATAGCCTGCCAATCCTTGAATCCTTTCTTTCCTAGTTCAAAGACAAAATATCCTGTTAATCCTTGAATCCTTTCTTTCCTGGTTCAAGACAAAATAGCCTGCCAGTCCTTGAATCCTTTCTTTCCTAGTTCAAAGACAAAATATCCTGTTAATCCTTGAATCCTTTCTTTCCTGGTTCAAGACAAATGTTAAACCAAAGTTTCAAAAACAGCTTCAAAAACAAAGGCGCCTAATCGGCGCCCTCTTATTTCTTACATCTAAAATCTAACCTCTTACACCGCGTAAACTCGTAGCTTCTTTTTCAAGATCTTTCGAATGGTATGTATCCGGGTTTTGATGGTGCCTTCTTTTATGTTCATATGTTCTGCAATCTCATAGTATTTAAAGCCTTCTAGATACATGCTTATAATCTTGTAATTTTCTTCAGATAGCGTATGTAGGGCATCCTGCACATCCTTCACTACGAAATCGGATTCTGCTTTATTCTTTATTTTGCTATTGGATGATTGCGTATAGGTAATTTCCTTTTCTGCGATTCGGTGTATGGCTTCGCGACGGTATTTGTTGAGGTAGATGTTTTTCATAATCACATAAAGCCACGAAACTAGCTTTGGGTGATTAACGAATTTTTCTAATGACTTTAGTGAGCGAATAAATGTCTCCTGGACCAAATCTTCTTTTTCGAAAGGATCATTCGTGAAATTGTTCGCTAGCCGTTTTAGTATCGGCGAGTTTTCTGAGATAGTGGAATTTAGGGTCGTTTTCATATCTAGTAGTCTTATAGTGTTTAATTGATGTATAGATATAACGTATTGATTTAGAGTATGTTTTTCATATTTTTGATGCTAATTTAAAATGGGTATAAATACCCGCAGACCGTATAAACTACCGATTCAGTCGACATCAGGTCCATTAGCGGTAGAAGTTCGCCTATGGCCGATTAGAGGAGTCTTTTTGTTGATTATTAATTAAATAACAAAATAAGTAGGAATTAATAAGCGTTATAGTAGACTTAAGCTTTTTAAATTGGTTGAATTCTAGCAGTTATTTTGCGTGAAATACCTGAAATAGGCTTATTAATACGGAAAACGTTTGAATCGAGCATCTGGGGGTAGATTCTAAGAGATTATTTTCCGTATTTTTAAGAGTTTTAGTAGGATAATGATTTTCTTATCTTATAAAAACTACCAAAAAAAGGGAATGTCGTGATCTCCCTTATCTACCAATTTAGAGTATTAAATTGTATAACACACTGTACTATTCTTTAACATGCTACCGCTGGAGGAAAACAACTTGAACAATGACTTCAATATGAAGCAATACTCGCTCTTTGATGAGGAGTCGCAAAAAACGATGTTGAATATTGATCTTTTCTTTAAAGACGGGCCTTTCGCTTATGTCTTTCTCGATAAGTTTTTTCAGGTTTTTCGTATCAACGACCGCTTTTTGAAGCTTTTTGGTCAGCATCATCCACAGATCCTCGGACGTCATATTTTCGAGTTTTTAGATGGCGAGGATGCGTTAAAACTAAAAGCAGTATTCGAGAACCGAGACTCTTTGTACGATCCGCTTATTCTCTCTTTAAAATTTATTCAGAAAGACAATAACTTCTTGGCCGTGGACACCTATGTCAAGAAGTTTATGAATCAGTTTGATGAGGATCAATATTGTCTGCTGATGTTTGATAAGGGATTCTACCCAGACCCAAATTGGATAGAGGGAAAAAAGGAATTATACAAGACAATCATCGAAACGCAAGAGCAGGAACGCATCCGTATCGGCCAGCAACTACATGATAGTGTTGCGCAAATACTATATGCTATTCGTTTAAATTTACAACATATCGTATCCGAGAACGACGTTCTAGCAGGAGATATTGCGCCCATAAAAAAGATGTTGAACGACGCCATCTTTCAGGTCCGTAATATCTCGGTAGATCTTGTGCCTTCCGTATTACATGATTTTGGCCTTAAAGCCGCCATCCTATCGATGTGCGAGCGGGTTTCTACTTCCGATTTTCATGTGAAATGCTATATCTGTGAAGATCAAGAAGGACTGGATAAGGATTTTTTACTGGTCGTCTACCGCGTTATTCAGGAACTGTTAAACAATTCAATGAAACATTCTTCGGCCAGTCAGGTTATTGTAAAGACAAGATGCGATGCCGAACAAGTCAATATCGAAGTTACCGACAATGGTGTTGGATTTCAAGCAAAGCTGGAAGAAAGCCTTAGAAATGGTATTGGTTTACAAAGTATAAAAAGTCGGGTAGAGCGTTACGATGGTACTCTGGAAATTCGGGATCTAGAGGAAGGAACACAGGTGAAAGTGACATTAAAAATAAAATAGAGAATGGCAGAGGTGAAGATATTATTAGCGGAAGATCATTTGGTCGTTAGAAACGGGATCAAGTTATTACTCGACTCGCAGCAAGACTTCCAAGTTATCGGAGACGTCAATAATGGGAGAGAGGTATTAGACTTATTAGATAATGGTTTGGCGGTCGATGTTATCATTACAGACATCGGGATGCAGGAAGTTGATGGACTGCAATTGATTCGTGAGGTAAGCGAACGTTATCCACATATAAAAATACTTGTTTTAACGATGTTAGATTGCGATCAACATGTGGCTCGAGCTTTTGAATATGGTGCTAAAGGATATTTGATCAAAAATGTGGGTGCTGAAGAAATGCTGTTTGCTATTCAGCATGTGATGCGCGGTGGGCGATATTTGTGTGAAGAGCTATCGATGGGCTTTATTGAAAAAGCGATCGTAAGAAACAACAATCAGCCTGTCAACTTAGATCCTACAGAACTCGATTTAACCTCAAGAGAGCTAGAAGTGCTGGAATTATTGGGTGAGGGATATACTAATTTAGAAATTTCTAAAAAGTTATTCCTGAGCAAAAGAACAGTGGAAGGCCATAGACAGAATTTGATTGATAAGACGAAATCGAAAAACACGCCAGCGCTGATTAAATTTGCTGTGCAGAATGGTTTGATCCACTAAGATTCCTTATTTAGAATTTACCACAAACTATCGCGCTATTGTCTTGTTCTTTAATCAGCTATGGCAGATTTAAAGAAATATCAACAGAAGCGCGACTTTTCGGTTACCAGCGAACCGGAAGGGAGGACAGAAAATACGAAGGCAAAAGCAAAGAAACTAACCTTTGTTGTGCAACGACATCACGCCAGCCGACTACATTATGATTTTCGCTTGGAATTGGATGGCGTATTAAAGAGCTGGGCGGTGCCTAAAGGTCCTTCCTTAAATCCGAAAGACAAACGCCTCGCTGTTCAAGTTGAAGATCATCCCGTGAGCTATGCGACTTTTGAGGGGAGTATTCCTAAGGGCAATTATGGCGCCGGTACGGTTTCTATTTTCGATGAAGGGACTTATGATTTTGTCGAAAGCAAAAATGCAAAAACATTCTTGGAAGACCTGGAAAAGGGTTCTATTAAATTTCATCTTCATGGTAAGCGGCTGAAAGGCGAGTTTGCATTGGTGCGCATGCATACGGGACAAGGAAACAACTGGTTGCTGATCAAGCATAAGGACGAATTTTCTACGGACAAGGCTTTTGATGCGGAGAAGCTGATTGATAAGGCGATAGTAGAGGAGGGGAAGGCCTTTAAAAAAGAAAGCGCGGCAGCCAGAAAGACAACTACAAAATCAGCTACAGCCAAATCAAAGGATATCGCCAATAAGCCTAAACCCATGCTGGCGAAACTGGCGGCTGACTTGCCGGATGGTGATGAATGGCTATATGAGAAGAAGTTTGACGGCTTTCGATCGATCGCTGTCTGCTTGGGCAATAAAGTAAAATTACTTTCCAGAAACTCCAACAGTCTGGATGCTAAGTTTCCAAGCCTGGTCAAGGAATTGAATAAAATAAAGCGAGACTGTGTACTGGACGGGGAGATTGTAATCGAAGACAAAAGCAAGCAAGCACATTTTCAGCTTTTACAGTCGGGAGAGCCTATACCAAGAAATCTAGAGCTTCACTATTATGTGTTTGATATTTTAGAATTAGACGACGTAGATCTTCGATCGTACGATTTACTGCAAAGAAAAGAGATTTTGGAACTGCTGCTCAAAAAGGCCAATCTTCCGAACATTCTATTCGTCGAAAGCCTGAATATGGATAGGGAAAAGAGCATACAGGAAGCGGAAGCGCAACATTGGGAGGGGTTGATTGCCAAACGGAAGGATAGCAGTTATCTGGAAGATAAGCGCAGCAGCTCTTGGTTGAAATATAAATTAAGAAATACACAAGAAGCCGTGATCTGTGGCTTTACCGAACCTCAGGGTTCCAGATTAGGTTTCGGAGCCTTGGTGTTAGGTGCATATGATCGAGGGAAGCTGAAGTATATTGGCAATTGCGGAACTGGATTCAACGATTCCTTGCTGAAGGATCTGCATAAGGAATTTTCGAAGCTTAGCACAAAGACCAAACCTTTCGATAAAACAGTAAAAGTTGCGAATGAACGGCTAGTTACCTGGCTAGAGCCTACGTTGGTATGTGATGTCTACTACTCGGAATGGACACAGGATAAGCATTTACGGCATCCTGTATTTAAAGGCTTGAGAACAGATAAGGCAGCAGAAGAAACAAAACTGGAAATTGTAGAGGCTAAAGCGATGGAAAAGGAGCGTATAGTTAAATTTGGGAAGAAGGAAGTGAAGCTAACGAATCAGGATAAGATATACTGGCCGGATGAGGGTATCCGCAAAGGAGATATGATTGCGTACTATGAAGAAATGGGCGATTTTATACTACCCTATGTGAAAGATAGGCCGATTTCGATGAATCGATTTCCGAATGGGATAAAAGGCAAGAGTTTTTTTCAAAAAGATGTAGAGCCCGATCAGCTTCCATCTTGGGTGAAAATAGCACCAATGTTTTCGAAGAGCAACAATAGCACGATAGACTATCTTCTATGCAATGATTTGGCGAGCTTGCTTTTTATCGCTAACCTTGGTTCGATTGAAATCAATCCTTGGTTATCAACTTATAAGAAGCCCGATAAGCCTAAATTTGCAGTTTTGGACCTAGATCCTAATGGCGCTGACTTCGATGAGCTAAAGGCAGTTGCACGAACCTCTAAAGAGGTGTTCGATAAAGCTGGGGTTCCAGCATTTATTAAAACCTCTGGATCCACTGGTTTTCATATTTTCTTGCATGTCAATGAGCGTTACGAGTATGAGGTCGTTCGCGACTTTATCCAATTTGTTGCTCAGCTTGTCCAAGATCAGCATCCGGATACGACCAGTTTGGTGCGCGATCCGAAAAAACGGGAGGGGATGATCTATCTGGACTTTCTTCAAAATCGACAAGGGCAAACCATTGCTGCGCCGTATTCATTGCGTCCGAAGCCGATGGCAACGGTAAGTACACCGATTACTTGGGAAGAGCTGGATGAGGATATACAAATAGCCGACTTTACCATTGATACAGTGCCCGAACGAGTAAAAGCAATTGCCGACCCTTGGGCAGAGCTGATGAATAGTAAAGTCGATATTAAGAAAGCACTTGGCAACTTCTAAGCAAGGCTTGCTTTTAGTTTTTCTAATAGGTCGGATGCTTTGGTATTCTCCACATTGATCTTTCGGATGGTTGCGCGCTTTCCCTTACTTTTCTGTTGTATAATCTTCAGCAATTCTTTGCTGTATTCATTTTTGAACGCCGAGATATCGAAGGGTCTGCTATTGGCTTTGATCAGCTGCATCGCCATATCCATTTCTTCTTTTTTGATCTTCACCGACCCACTATCTTTCAGATCTTCCGTGCTTCTAATTTCTTCTTCAAAGCGAAGCTTGTTGAGTACAAGAATATTGTCTGATGGTTTGATGATCGCCAGGTTTTCCACGTTGCGCATCACAAAGGTTCCTAAGCCTGCGGTTTTGCTCTTCTCCAATGCTTTCAACAAAAGCTGATAAGCTTTCTCTCCGGATTTCTGAGGCTCCAGATAGTAAGGCGTATCGAAATATACGCTATCCACCTCCTGAATCTTGACGAAAGACTGAAGGTTGATCATCTTATTCTTTTCTGGCATGGCATCTTCGAAATCTGCGTCTTCCAATACGACGTACTTGTCTTTAAGCATATAGCCCTTGACAATGTTTTCCCACGCAACCTCTTTTCCGGTTTTCTCATTCACACGCTTGTATTTAATATTCGCTTGATCCTTTCGATCCAGCATATCTAAATCCAAGCTGCTCGATTGTGTTGCGCTGTATATCTTTATCGGAATATTCACCAATCCGAATCCTATTGCTCCTGTCCAAATTGCTCTCATAAATTTGATTGTTTGTAAGTATAACAACTAAATGGCTGATAGGTTCATTCTGCCGTTATTTGATTTTCTGCAACGATTTACCATTTTACGTGTTTAATGCTATGAATAAGCAATATGATAGAAAAATTATGGTACGTATAGATCATCGGCTATTGAACAAAGTAGCGGCTGAATTAGTAAAAAGAGGTTGGACTTTGGCGACTGTGGAGAGCATGACGGCAGGCTTTTTATCCAGTATCTGGAGCTTGCAGGTAGACGCTGGACATCTTTTGAAGGGGGGAATCGTATGTTTTGAGGAGTCTGTGAAGACCAATCTGCTCCGTGTTCCACAGCATTTAATCGACACCTACACTGCCGAGTCAATGGAAGTTACGAAGGCTTTGATTCCCGGCTTAAAGAAACTAATTCCTGCTGACGTTCTGATCTCTTTGACGGGAGTTGCTTATGAGGGGACAAAAAAGCATCCGACAGCTGAAGTCGGTGATGTGTTTATCGCTGTAGATATTCATGGAATTCTCGTTTCGCGAGTCTATTCATTACCTTCCCTCAATGCTGCGGATACTTATGTAAAAGCATTTAACGCATCCTTAGCTTTGCTTGATGAGTTGCTTGCGATCGTTTAAATCGTAATCCTGCCTCCGGTAGCCGGAATGGTTGCTCCAGATACGTAGGATGCTGCTGCAGAGGCTAAGAAAACATAGACAGGAGCAATTTCGGCCGGCTGTCCGGGTCTTCCTATCGGCGTGTTATCACCAAATTTCTCGTGGTCCGGAATTGTGCTCGGTATCAAGGGAGTCCACACTGGTCCGGGGGCTACGGCGTTGACTCGGATACCATTGCCTTCTTCCAAAAACTTCTGTGCTAGGTTGGAAGTGAAGTTTTGAATAGCAGCTTTACTCGCAGCATAGGGCAATAGGGTAGGATTCGGATCATAAGCATTAACAGATGTTGTGTTAATGATACTTCCGCCTTCACGGATGTGCTCCTGCGCGTATTTCGTCAAATAAAACATAGCGCTTAGGTTAACTTCAAACGTTTTGTTCCATTCTTCTGCTGTGATTTCCTGCAGGTTCTTATAGCTCATCTGGTAGGCAGCATTGTTGATCAGAATATCGATTTTCTTATAGCGTTCAACGGCGATATCGATAATCTTTTTACAGGTTTCCTCCGAACGGATATCTCCTTTAAATAGAATGGCTTCTCTACCGGCTTGCTTTACATATTCCTCGGTATCCTTTGCATCTTCATCTTCAATATCATCTTTGTAGCAAATGATAATATCTGCACCTTCTCTTGCCATAGCGATGGCAACGGCTTTGCCGATCCCCGAGTCGCCACCTGTAATAATAGCAACCTTGCCGGTCAATAGTCCCGAACCCTCGTAGGTATGTTCGCCGTGATCGGGTCGAGGATCCATTTTCTTGGTTTCTCCGGGAGGTTCTTGTGTCTGCTTTTTAAACGGTGGTCTAGGGTATAGGTCTTTAGGATTTCCTTCTTTCGTTGTTTCCATTTTCTATTGTTTTTGATCTATCTAAAGAACAATAAAGCTTTGGAATCGTTCAATGAATTTAGGATTGGTTTGGAAAGAAAAGGCGGACTTCCGTTCCAACGTTTATTTTGCTAGAAATATTTATTTGGCCATCAAGCCGTTTTATAACGCGCTTTACAATGAATAGCCCAATTCCAGAGCCTCTATAGCTACTCGAGTTTGATCCACGCTGAAAGTTGTAGTAGATTTCGTTGATTTCATGCTCCGGAATGCCGATTCCATTATCCGTAATGTAATAAGCAACACCCTTATTGGTCGTTTCAGAATAGATTCGGACTACTGGATCTTGGACGGAGGATGAATATTTGATGGCATTGCCAATAATATTACTGAAGATTTGAAAAACGCCGCCCTGATCGCCAAGTACCGGCAATAGTAAACCGGTTTCCACTCGTGTGTTCGGAGAATTGTAAAGCAGTATTGCATCTTCGCACCAAAACTTGATATTGTCAGCTACGTTGATTAAAGTTTTTTCCGGAGCGTAAGCCCGTGCTTCGCTTAGCTGTACTGTTTTGTCGATAATCGTGTTCAAACTAATCATCGCCTGATCAATGATATCATACCATTGTTCTCTTTTTTGAACATCGATTAAGTGATTTTGTTTTAGCGTATCTATTGCAAGTCGAACAATTGCAATCGGGTTCTTTGCATCATGCGCCAAACTATTGGTAATCTCCTCTAAATCATGATTGTCCGATAGCTGTTGCTCTTGCTTCTTAAGTAACTGAAGTGCTCTGTTTCTTGCAGTGACGTCGATGGAGGTGTTTAAGATAGCGTAGGTTTGGTTGTCTGTATTGACCAATGCCTTGTACTCGAAATCAAAATAACGCGTATGGGTGACATCGCCATCTACGATTCCCGCAGGTGTATCCATTGCCTTATAGCTGATGCCCGTTCGCCATACATTTTCTAAGATTCTGGAGAACCCTTCTTCTTTAAAATTTGGAAAGGCTTCGCTTAAAGGCTTGCCAATTATCGACCGGTTGCTACACCACATCGTCAACATGGCGTCATTGGCAAAAGCAATATTTAGATCGCTACTGTCGTAAATAGCAGTGGCTAGGGGAGAATGATTCAGTACGTCAATTAACAGTTTAAGGGAATCGTGTTTTGGCATGTAAGAAGTAGATGGTGCGCGTTTGCTGTTCTGCTTTAAATTTAATGATTTTAGGTAAGAAACAAGCTATTCAAAAGCAAATCCCCAAATATGCATCTGGGGATTCATGGGATGTTTGTTGTAATAAAAAAGTGCTTTCGATATATCTTGGCTTCCAACATGACCAGAGAAGTTTTCCTTAGAAAACGCAATCTGGTCAAGTGGAAATGTCTTAGTTTCTTTATGAATTATCTCTTAATTCTTTGATGTGATCATGTGCTCCTAATTGCATGGTAAGCTGAGTTTGTAATAAATCGACAATCTCAGGAAAGTCAGATAAAGATTCGTTTATCAAATCCTTATATGCGCTTTTGAATTCATCTTCGCCCTTTTCGCAACTTGCAAGCACAGATTCCGATGTTGACGGGGCAACCAATGATTTTAAGTCCATCCAGGCTCTAAATAGCTTTCCGCTTACCATCGTCCCATCATCAACAGTTTCTTCAAACTGCGTAATAAATGGAGCGAGCTCCGACTTGAATTGTTCGGATTGACGTTTGTAATCACCAAATAAAGCGTATAGATTCTCTAGGTTTTCCGACTGGACGATATCTTGTGCTTTCTGATAACCTGCAATGCGCTCATTATTTATTTCAATGGCATCCCTTAATATCTCTATCTTTCTATCGAACGTTTCCATAGTAGTCTATTTTGATGGAAGAACATTCGATAGGAGACCCTAGTTTGATGCATTTGTAAAACAGGTATTTATATCGTTTTTGGGAGCATTTTACTTATTCGTTTAACGCAACATACGAAGAAGCTTTTTCGTGATATGCTTCTCCCTTTCTTTTGCCCCAGAAGGAACCTTTTTCAACCAGCTATCCAAGAGTCCTTCTTCATAACTTTCCATAAGCCTAGGGTCTATATAGTGGTTCTTTGCAATTGTTTTTGTATTTCCTAATAATTTAGCGACTCGTTCAATCGTATTGTTCAATATTTCTTTGCGTTCTTTTTTTGTTTCGGGTGTTGCGGCTTCGGAAAGATATTCTAGAAAGGAAAAGCAGGCATTCCAGGTACGAAAGGTTTTACAAGTGACCTCTTCTTGGTAGAATGTTTTCAAATAATGGTTAAGCTGATTAGAGTCTAGCGTATGCGAACGTCCGTTCTTATCTAAATATTGAAATAGACGTTGCCCCGGTATTTCTTTTACGGAACGTAGAATGTTGTACAGTCTCTTACCTTTTAGGACCTTTTTCTGTTTGATACCTTTCTTGCCTACAAATTCGAAAAGCACCTTATTGCTTTGAAAATCTGCATGTTTATTCTTAAGGGTTGTTAAACCATAGGATCCGTTTTGCTTGCTATACTGCTCATTCCCAATACGAATCGACGTCTGGTCCATGATCTCTAAAGCCAATGCGACCACCTTACGCTCATCTAAGTCTTTCCGTCGAAGATCTCTTTTGATTTGCTTCCGGAGTAGCGGAAGTCCTTTTCCAAACACGATGAGATTAGCAAACTTATTGTCTTTGCGCAAAGAAGACCAGGCTGTGTGGTATTTATATTGTTTGCGACCGCGCACATCTATCCCCGTCGCCTGAATATGACCGTTGGGACTGGAGCATATCCATACATCTTCCCAGGCAGGAGGGATGACTAAACTGGCAATACGCTTAAGTTTATTATCATCTTTTATAGTCTTTCCCTTCTTATCAACATACGTGAACCGCTTACCCTTCCTAAGGCGCTTTATCCCATTCTTATTGCAATCCACGTAACGTAGCCCATGGCTCTTCAGTTCTTTTGCTGATTGAACATCCTCCTGCATCTTCTTAAAGTTTAATGGTATTCTTGTTATAACATTTCATAATGAAATTCGTTCTGCCTAGCACGACTTCTTTATAAAAACCGCTTAATAGCTTTGGACATTAATGCCTATTGAGATAGGAGAGGATACTTTGGGAAGATTTGGATTTTTCCATTTTGGTTGGAAAGAGAAGGGGTATATATAAAGCTTATTAAGAACAGTTCCTTTAACATAAAAAGGGGATCATCTTCTCAAATGATCCCCCAAACTAATCAATAAAGTTTATTTTACTTAATGAATTTCTTCACATTGATATTATAATCTGCAGTTCCCTGCGCAGCAGTGATTTTTCCAGCGTTGATGACATAAAGTTCTTCCGCCATATCATTTAGCGCCTTGCCTTTATACATGACGATATAACGATTTGGAGTCGGATAAACCGCGTGGTTATTCTTGAAGTCATAGATAATCCAGGTAGCTCCTTTTGCAGGTGCACCGGCACTTGAAGCATCAATGCTGAACTCATTGGTTGCTGTTATCTTCGCCGCCAAGATATCTTTCAATGTAAGTTTTTCAACAGAAGTATTTTCCATATCAAAGTATCCCATTGAATAGACATCGTCGCGTGAGTTCTTCAAATTAGACCCATACATTCCGGATAAGTTGACCATGCTTTTCGCACTGTCCTGAACAGAATTTGTTTTGAAGTCAAAGAATACTTTTTTGTTTGGAGGCACCGTAAGGGATGCTAATTCCGTCTTTGCTCCGCTATCACTGAGTTTAGGAATTACCACTTCATCGTCATCCGAACAAGAAGTAATTGACGTCCAAGAAAACCCGATAACAGCAAATAAAAGAAAGGTAGATTTAAAGGTTTTAATCATGATGTTTTATGCATTTATGGTATTTGTGAATGTATTAGAAAATTGTTCGAAGGTGTTGTGTGCACTCGCGATTGCTTCTTCGATATCTTTTTCTTCAGCAACCTCCGTGTTGATGATCTTTGTGAACTTTGCCCATTTCTCTGCAGACTGCTCGCCATAGCCTTGGAAGAAGTTAAATCCAGTCTCTATACCTTGCTTTTGTAGCATCTTGACGATGTATGGACCGCCCATGATGGAACCTTCCAATACATATAATGCACCGATTGCTTGGTTCTTGTTTTCAATAATCGGAAGAAAGGCCTGTGGAAGATCAGCTAAGTCTGCTCCTAAGACTGCGATATCTTTTGCGATATCTTTCGCACTTCTACGCACTCCGAAGTATGATTCCAATGATGCTGGAATGTTGTTAGCAATCTGTTGTTCTAACGTCTCAAAGTATGAAAAGAAAAACTTTAATAAGTCTGCATAATCTAAATTATTCTCGATTGCTTTTAAACGGTAAACCACTTGTTTTTCTAAGTTTTGGTGACCGTTTTTCGTTGCTGCTTTGATTCTTTCGCTTAACATAATTATTGTATTTAAAAATTTATTGTGTTCTTAGATTTTTACTGCCGTCTTCCTGTACAAAATATCGAAAGGTATAGTATGGTGCTTGCCAATTTACTTCTGTAACCACGGGTGGATTGTTTTTGTAGACATTGATGAACTGTAGCTTCGCATATTTACCGTTAGAGAGTCTTAGTACATAAGTCCTGTTAGGTGCGACCTGCACAAGATGAGAAGTCATATTATAGTTATACCAACCGGCTGAGCTCTCATCTATTATCATCCCGATATTGTATAAGGTGCTATTGTCGAATTCTGCGTCGCTGGGCGCGGTTGTGACGTTCTGATAGTCTTGCTTCAGCAATAGCATCTTATGCTTTGACGCATTGCCGGTAAATGGGACGCCTGTCTGCTCGCCGTTGTTGATATAGATATTACTGTTGTAATAATTGCTGAAAGCCAAGTCCCAATCAGTTTTCTTGAAGTGACTAGCAGAGTCCTGCGCGGTCTTTAGCCAGGTTTGCTTTTTATCGGCGAAGCGGAAGAGGAAGGTGTGGAAGTCACGTTTCTCTTTGCCTGGCCCAGTAGTGCCTACCGAAGCATCTACGTCTCCTGCAAGATTTTCAATTACGACGCTCAATCCATCTTCAAGGGGGAGTGATGGTCCTTCATTGGATTTACTACATGCTGTCAACGTGACGAGCGACAGCAATAGGATCAATGTATGTTGTTTTTTATAAGTCATTGTCATTATTTTTTAATGATTCGATAGGATAGGCTCACACTGGTCAGTCGTCCCATTTGTCCTGGAATCATGTAATTAATATAGTTCGTAACATTATCCATGTTTACCCGAATGGATAGGGGGAATGCCTTGAACTTCTTTTCAATGCCTGCATAGTAGATCACATGGTCGTCGACAAAGCTGTCGTATCGATCGATAAAGCGGTTGCCATTCATATCCATGAAAGGGTATTTTCCACGAAATATCGCGCGCGCATTGAATGTGATGTTCCAAGGCTGGTATTGATAGATGATGCCGACATTAAATTGATGTCTTGAACGGTTTTCCAGTCCCCAATAATCAGCCACCGTTGCTGGATATGAGTTACCGGTTTTCGGGTCATGGATATTCTGACTGTACGGCCATACGCCCGCTTGGATGCTATCTTTTATCGAGAGATCTTTTGCGACAAGGTATTGGTATCCTGCGGAGATATTTACATCTTCGAACAATTGCACCCGCATATTCACTTCGATACCCTTGTTGACAGCGCTTGGAAGATTCTGAAATGAGTAAACTGCCATATTGCGCTGTCCAGTAGCGACCTGTATGCTATTGATCTGATTGCGGAGCTTATGGTAAAATGCATTTAGCTCGATATGGCTATTCTTGAAAGGCGAGTAGCTGAATCCACTGTTCAGCGACATATTCTTTTCAGCGTCCAGCGGACGATCCAATTGCTTGATTACAGCGGTTCTTATTTCCGAGATTTCACCTGCGTCATCCATTTGATTTAGCCTTTCACGTAAAACCTCATTACCAAGCACATAATAATTTGCAGAAGGATTATAGAAAACCTGATATCTCGTTCGGAAATCTGGTGCTTTGAATCCGGATGCTATCCCTACTTTCCATTTTAAGCCTTCGCTTAAAGTTAGGGTAGCTCCTAAGCTAGGACTTAGTTGCGAGCCATAGTTTACGGTATGATCAAAACGTAGTCCCGCGGTCAGTAGCGTATATTTTCCGAGGCTATAGTTTCCTTGTCCGTACGCACTTGCTGTTAGTTGATGACGACTGTTCAAACCCGATTCCAAGTTCATTTGCTCAAGTTGTGCCATAGCGCCGAGCGTTAGGTTAAGACCCTCGCGATGATATGCGGCTTGCTGTTCGACCTTATGGATTGCCTGTTGGAATTCGTCGCTAGCTAACGCAGCCAAGCCTTCCTGCGCACTGACATTGATGTCTGAGCGATAGTGAGAAAAGTAATAGTTCGTCATGCTTTTCCATTGGCTATTCCACCGCTTGTCGTAGGTCAATGATGCGTTCATATCGGTCTCTCGCTGTTGATCAGAAATCTCGTAATCGCTGGCATATTTTCGCATCATTTCCGAATTGCGCGTATTGGCGCGTAAGCTCAGGCTCAGGAAGTCGTTTGCCTCGTTTAGCTGATGTCGTACTTTCCCTTGCAAAGCGAAATTAGTGTATGGAGGAATCGTAGTTCCTGCCTCCATATATCGTCTATTATTGTTGAATCCATCTGTTCGGTAATAATTGGTTGATAGTAATACATAACCTTTGTTTTGGTTGAAGTTGCTTTCCGCTTCGGCGGTAATATCAGTCATGTTATAGCTGCCGTAACTAGCTTGCACATGCAGTTGCGGCTGTGTATTTCCGAAGCGAGTGATGATATTGATCGCACCGCCTAGTGCATCATTGCCATACAGACAGGAGGACGCGCCTTTAATGATTTCGATACGCTCGATATTGGAAACCTGAATTCTTGATAAATCCATATTGCCAGACTGTCTTCCTAAAAGAGGTTGTCCGTCGATTAGAATCATGATATATTGGCTTGACAATCCTTGCATCTGAACACCGACTGAACGACTGCCGCCAGCAGTGTTATTCACGATCGCCATGCCGGTTTGCTCCCGCAGAACCTCGTCTAAGCGACGGCTGCCCAGCAATTCCAGCGTTCTACGATCGATGATCGTGACTGGCATTGCGGCATGTCGAGGATCAATAAGGGTTGGTCTTCTCATCACAGTTCCCAGGATGGAAACCTCTTCTATTTGCTGATCTGCTTTGAGTAAGCGGAATTGGAACTCTTGCTGATTCTGCTCAAGCGCAATACTTCCCGTATCAGGATGATAGCCTATTGCTGAAATATAATATTTATAACTTCCAGTGAATTGAGGACTGGTTTCGAAATATCCTTTCCTGTTAGTTTGTGCTTGAATTTGGTCGGGTTGAAATTGGAGTGAAGCATTCGCAATAGGCAGTCCCAAACTGTCGACAACATAGCCTTTTATATTCGCTTTTTGTTGAGCAAAAACAGGAAGGGTCGCATGTTGAAAAAGTACTGCCAGAAGCATAAAAGTGTATTTAAATTCTAGTCGCAAACTATTTATATTGTTTCTAAATAATGATGCAATATTCACCAATATTCCCGACAATATCTTTATTCAATACGTAGCTAGATTTGTTTGAAATGTATGTTTTTTTGTGGCATTCAGATTTTTGTTGCAAATAATAATTTCATTAATGGATTGTTAAAAGATTGAAAATCATTAAGATATGAAAATAAACTATAAGCAATCAAATTGTTGATTTTGTATATTTTGCGCAATCTGATTATTTGGAAACATTATAAATAAGTGTTCTATTTGTGCACAATATTAGTACAACATAACATGAAAACTTATCCATTATTACGAACCATTCTCCTCTTGATGACTTTTATGTCACTCAGTTTTTCAAGTCAAGCAAATGCTCCAAAACGTATCATTTCATTAGGTGGTGCCATCACCGAAGTATTGGATGGGCTTGGTGTTGGGAAGCAGATTGTCGCGGTCGATTTGACGAGCGACTATCCCGCTTATGTTTCCCAATTGCCAAAAGTCAGTAAGAATAGAAGCGTTACTATTGAGGCTGTTAGTTCCTTCCGTCCCGACTTAGTTTTAGCATTAAAAGGCGAGTTGTCTGCCGATATCCAAGCGCAGTTGAAGAAGTTGAAGATTCCTTTCGTACTCGTAACGCAAGAGTTTTCATCCGCCGGCCTACAAAGCTTTATCAAAACAATTGCAAAAGCTGTTGATCAAGAACAGCAGGGTACAGCGTTAGCCAATAAATTGAGCCAAGACCTTTCCAATTTAGCGAAGAAGACCAAACAATCCTCCCAAAAAATCCTATTCATTTATGCACGTGGTGCCGGGCACATGAGCGTCGCTGGGCAGAGTACATCCATCGATGCGGTGATTAAAGAAGCCGGATTCCAAAATGCCATGAAAGGCTTTACAGGATTCAAAACGTATAATACAGAGGCGTTGGTCGCTGCCAATCCAGATGTCATTTTACTATTCAACTTCGGGATTTCAAGCCTCGGCGGCAGTGAAGGTATTCAGCAGATGCCGGGCGTTAAGTTGACCAATGCAGGCAAGAATCATAAAATCATCTCGATGGATGCCACTTTATTGAATAATTACAGCCTTCGATTACCAGAAGCTATTGCCAAACTTCAAGACCTTGTGCTATAGCATGAAATACAAATTTATATACCTTTCGCTGTCGGTTCTTCTCTTCTGCATTATCATTTTCTCGCTCGGAGCAGGTGCCATGGAAATACCCTTCAAAGACGTTATCCTGTTATTGTGGAAGAGCATGAGCGGCAGCAGTATCAGCGAAGAAGATGAACTATTAAAGAATATCTTAATGGAGATTCGTATTCCGCGAATTATCTTTTGCACGTTGATTGGTGCGATATTGGGGATTACGGGTACCGCAATACAAGGCATTTTCCGTAATCCCCTGGCCGAGCCCGGGCTAGTTGGTATTTCTTCCGGTGCTTCCTTTTTTGCCGCCTTGACTATTGTATTCGAAGCCAGTTTAATCGCGTTAATTGGCAATTCGCTAAACCTTTACTTGATTTCGATATCTGCCTTTATCGGTGCTTCGCTTGCAGTAATCCTTGTTTATCGGATTTCCATTGTCGAAGGTAAATCGAACATTGCGACAATGATTCTGGCCGGTATTGCGATCAATGCATTGGCAGGAGCCGCAACAGGCTTGATGAGCTATATGGCTAGCGAACAACAGCTAAGAAATATTACATTCTGGTCATTAGGAAGTATGGCTGGTGCGACTTGGGAGGCAGTGAATATCCTCATCATCTTCGCCGTTGTATCTGTTGTTCCCTTATTATTTTTTGGCAAGGCCCTTAATCTATTCGCCCTTGGCCAATCGCAAGCCGAAATGATGGGCTTAAATACCAAGCGACTTAAGATATTGATCATCATCTGTTCCACACTTGCCGTTGGGGTTTCAGTGGCATTTGGAGGAATTATTGCCTTCGTCGGCCTGCTCGTACCGCATACCCTTCGCTTGATCGGTTCGGTCGACAATCGCTTTCTATTGCCGACTTCACTGCTAGGCGGTGCAATCGTGTTGAACCTTGCCGATCTTATCGCACGAACCATTATACAGCCGTTGGAACTCCCTATTGGAGTCATCACGGCGCTAATAGGGGCACCCGTATTTTTAGGAATTTTATTAAGAGAAAAAAGAAAGCTATAGCTTATGATACATATCCAGGGACTGAATTATGCTGTTAAGAATCGAACGATTATTAAGGATCTCAATATATTTATCGATAAAGGCGAGTTTGTTAGCATTATCGGCGCCAATGGCGCGGGGAAAAGTACCTTATTGAAGCTTATTGCAGGAGAACTAAAAAGCAGTAGTGGTCAAATTGTTCTGCGAAACAAGGATGTGGCTGATATGACAAAGAAAGAGATGGCGATGTTTAGAGCCTACCTCCATCAGAGCAACGTGATGGATATCCCTTTCACCGTTGAAGAGGTTGTTGCGATGGGTAGATATCAGAAGCATGCCTGTGCTAACGAAAAAGTAATCCTGGAAGAGTGCATACAGATATGTAATTTGATGCATATTCGCGATCGTTCTATCCGCGAGTTATCCGGAGGAGAGCAGCAACGCGTACATCTCGCGCGTGTTCTCGCACAGTTATGGGATGCGGAGGAGGGAGTCTTATTATTGGATGAACCGATTTCCAGCATGGATATTCAATATCAGCACCAAACATTGGCTATTGCAAAAGCTTTCTGTAAAGCTGGCTTTACGGTGATGGCGGTATTGCACGACTTGAATATGGTTGCGCAGTATAGCGATCGAGTGATCATGATGAAAGGGGGAAGAGTATGGTGGTATGGCAGTCCGAACGAAGTATTCAAACAACAACATATTTATACCATCTTTGGAATCGACAGTTTAGTGCAGATCAATCCCAAAAATCTATGCACAGAAATTCAAGCTATTCCGATTGAATATGATTTGCAAGAATTCAATTCCGTGATGCTAGCCACTGTTATTTGATCGAAAGATATCGCTTGGTAGAATGCCGTAGTATTTTTTGAAGGCATGCGTGAAGCTAGCCTGATGCTTAAAGCCTACGAGCGTCGCAATTTCATACATATTCTTCTCCTCGTCGAGGATAAGCCGTTTTGCTTCTTCCATCCGAAGGCGAGTAATGAAATTGTAGATGGTTGTTCCGAAATAGCGCTTGAAACCATTGCGCAATTTAAACTCATTTAGGAGGACAATCTTGGAGAGTTGACGATGCGTTGGCGGATCTACAAACTGTTGTGTCAGGATTCGCTTCGCCTCTTCAAGCTTCAGGATATCCTCCGTTCTAATCTCTTCGGTATCTTTTGCTGCCGCCAATCCGAATTGTTCAAACTGATACATGATAAGTTCTAATACCTTCGCATTGGTGAAAATCTGCTTTAACTCGTTCTTTTCCTTTGTTTTAGCCAGCTCTTCTATGGTGTGTAACATCTCCATAGTCGCCGGCAGATCCTGATCAAAGATAGAAACGGCGTGCCGCTGGCCCATGCGCTGCTTAAACTGCTCATGAAGCGGATTGTAGATCGTCACCAAATTATGATAAAAGCTAGGCGTCATGACCAAAAGAATGTACAAGCATTTCTGCTTCTCCGGAACATTATGTTCCTCATTCAAAGTCGGCAAGTAGCGGATGTTATGTTTGCTGAAGGTCGGTTTATTATGCTGGTTCATGCTGATAATAAACTGGCTGACGATCGCCTCGCTATCAATTTCCGCCTGAATGCTCGCGGCTTCACTGAAGAACATTTCCGCCTGAATAATAAAAATTCCTCGGCTTAAGATCTGATAGGAGCTGATAGGAGCTGATGTTAATAGGGTATTTGCTGATGCTAATGTTTTTCTCAGATAAAGCATTAGGCGCGGTTGTTTCTTCAGAGAGTTCTTCCCAAAACAACCACTCATTATGTTCCTTTATCTTCGCCCTAATTATCATTTTGCCTAGCAAAGATAACAGTTATTTATAATTAATCTAAATAAATATAAGCTTGTTACTAATCTTTCGCTACGGCTGCGAAATCATCAGCTTGCTTTCTCCTGTCTTCGCTCGGTAGCCGATTGATCCTCAGCATCTCCAGCCTTCCAATACGAGAATGCATAGAACTGTTTGTTTGTCCATTTCAGCTCATCGCGGAAGTAATGGCGCAGGATTTTTACTGTAGTATATTCACATGCGACATAAGCAAAGCAACTCCCTTCGAGGGGGATTGCCACGTCTTTTGCGAGCTCTGAAAGTACACTAGCGCGCTCTGGATGTGGATTTATCAGCCATTGAATGTCAAAGCCTGCGTGCTGAACTTCCGGATGAATATCCTTTTCTGTAGGCACTTCAATCAAGCAACAGCCTTTTGCTGTAGGAGGCAGACTCTCCAGGATGCAACATATCACGGGAATCGCAGTTGCGTCGCCAATCAGAAAATACCAATCCGAATCTTGATAATGTATCGTCGGTCGGATTTTCATGGCTACCCCCAACTGCTGTCCGACCTTTGCTTTAGCGGCCCAAGCGGAAGCGGGGCCATTATCGCCATGGTTTACAAAATCGATTGTTATTTCTATGGTTACTGGATCGATTGCGCGGTGGGTATAGGTTCGCACGATGGGTTTCAATTCTTCCGATGGATGAACCCATTCGCCCTTTGTTTCGTCAAACTCGGGGAAATGTACCTCTGAAACACCCTTGGGAGGAATAAAGATCTTATTATTGGCTCCTAAGGTACACTGATCAAAGTCAATGTCCTCATCTGCTTGAAGCTTTATACGAATATAATGTGGCGTCAGTTTCTCTTTATGACTGACACGGAAAATATAACGGGATATTTTGGGCTGTTGCATCATAGAAGGGATCGGGATTTATATTCATTTTTTAATATTGCTCTGATTTATTTGCTCTTCATTTGTAAGCTCCAATAATCGAAAAAAGGAGGGAAGGCCAATTGCCAATGGGCAGCGCCATGTTTACCATGCTCGTTGATATCCATGAAGATTGTGCCCTGATAATTCTTCGTCAGAAACTCTACATATTTCTCCAGCTCTTTCTTCATGTCGTTTTCTTTGGTATTTCTATCGAATCGCTTTTCCTTACCGCCGACGTAGAAATAAAAAGTTTGACTTTTATAATCATCGGCACGCTTGAGCATTTGCTGCAACGTTTTCAAGTAAAGTGGTTCTTCATCCATCCAAATAGAAGGGGAAAAAGATCCGATGGTGCCAAATATTTCCGGATAAAGTATCCCTGCGTAGATACTGATAAGTCCCCCAATCGAACTGCCAAGCATTGCGGTATGTTTACGATCGTTGAGCGTTCGATAATGCTCATCAATATAAGGTTTCAGCTCGTTAACAATGTCGTCTAAGTAAAGCTGACCTTTAGGGTTTTTGATTTCATCGGTCGCCGATAGCATATATTCTTCTGCTCGAAGATCAAAGTTTGCTGCATGGTAAATAGCAACAACGATGGCATCATGCTCCGAATCATCAATCGTATTATCTACTTTCCATTCCACCGGACCGGATCGGCCCACTGAGGTTGCCTCATCAAATAGGTGCTGTCCGTCATGCATATAGATAACGGGATAGCGTTTATCCGACGTTTTATAATCTTTAGGCAGGTAAATTAATATCTTTCGATGTACATTTAAATTCGGAAAGTAAAAATGCTCATCCAATATATTGACCTGCTCGCTCGCCGTACTCGCTGGATAGTCATCTCGCCAGCCTTCAATCGTCAACTCCAATTCAGACTCCTTCGAGTGGTTTATCCATGCTGCCGGAGCAAGCTGTCCACTTGCATCTGCAAAAAGGGTTTTAAAACTTCCACGCGATAATTTAAGCTCATGCTCGCCAGCTTTGACATCCTCCAAGGTATAATTTATGGTGCCACCTTTTTCGGGAATCGTACCTATCAATACATGCTCCTCCGACCAATTATTGAAAGTTCCGGTCAAGTATAATTTTTCACCGACGTGCTTTTCATCCGTATTGATGATGCGAAGATGTAAGGGGAAGTAATGTTTCGTCATTCTCTTTAAGTTTTAGCAGTATAGGGGCTATGCATTAGCTATCTAACTGCTTAATTTAGAGAGTTTAGGCCATATTAACGAAAGATGGAACTACTTTTTGACGAAACCCTGATAATGAATCCCCGCTTTACATCTCTATGGCGCCAACATATCGGCTATTGGTACTTCGAATTGGTATCTCGATGGAAGCAAAAGCAATGTAAATATGATGCACGATGGTGGTATCATAGCTTAATATGTTCAGGGGCTCTTCCATTTCTTGCATAGGATTTCCAGCACTAAGCCCTTGCACATTCCAACTATCCAGGTCACTTGGAATAATCAAAATGTAGGTGTGCATTTGATGTCCCTTTAAACGAAGCGCCATTTCATCATCGAGCTGCCAGCGGAGCGTCAATTGTTTGCTCGCTCGGTTTAACGAAAAGGAGATTTCCTTGATAGGGTCTGGCATATCTCGGCTAAAAGCCAAATTGTTCCAATCAATAAACGCCTCCTCCTTATGGCTCTTAACGGCATTTCGAAGGTTGTAAGACATGGCGCGATTGTATGCCGTACCATTCCCTGCACCAAACTGAAAGCCGAATTTCACAAACTGCAGCATTCGGATGACATATTGCTGTACGAGTTTGAATTTGATACGCGTCATTTGCACAATTTCCGAGCTATTTTTTTCGATACGTCGAGCGGGAGCCGTTCTGACATAACTAATACCATTGCGCTCGTAGAAGACTACATTCCCAACTTTCCCGGAGATATTGCCATTTATACCATTTTTTGCTCTTGCCATGTTTTTAATTGTTTTAATTTATTTTCCTTTAAATTAATGATATGGAATAAATTCAGGTTTAACGAATTGTCAAGCCTATATTAACCCCAATCATTCCCCTTCCGAAGCGATTCTCCATTGGTTCTGAAAGGGTTTTGAAAGGGCTTTGTATTGGGATTGAGTAGAAGGAGAGGTAAAGAAAAACAGATTAGATCCTGTCCTATTCTTGTAGCTGATTGAGGTTATAATAATGTTAAGGATTTGAATATGCTTGTGTTTACCTCTTTTAATTCATATTTTAATATGTATTATAAACTTCTGAAACTTATGTTTAAGCATCTAAAATATATTGACGGTACGTCGGATAAATTCTGGGAAATACAGACTTCCGGGAATAGCCATACGGTGACTTATGGTCGGAACGGCACCGACGGACAATCAAAGACAAAAACTTTCGATACGGAGGAGGCTTGTTTATCAGATGCGGAGAAACTAGTTCGCGAAAAAACAAAGAAAGGCTATTCGGAAGATGGGACTGTGGATGTGCAAAAGGCTGTGCAAAAAGATGGGAAGCCTATTGCAAAGACATCTTCGCAACAGCGAAAAGAAGAGGTTTTGGAAGCCTTTCGCCAACTAATAAAACATCCGCAAAACGACGCGGTGTTGCCGTTTTTACAGGAATATGCGAAGGGTAATTTAGAATTGTTAAAAAAGGAGATTCGCAGCGCGAAGCGTTTTTATGCATCCTTTGTCAACTTGGATAAGGAGCCTGAGTATAGGCAGCATAACAGCTATTCTTGGGGTCAACGCGGGACGAAGCAGCAGATACGTGTAATTAATCTTTTGGCGTTGGGTACCTTCAGTTTAACGGATACGAATTCATGGCCCGAGTTTGTCGAGCTATTGAACACGACAAAGGATCCGCAGGTTGCGGCGGTATTAGCATGGGCGCAGCCAGATTGGTTATCAGATTATTTAGCGCAGCAATTGCAGCGCAACGACTGGTTGAGCATCCGATACGATAGTTTGCGCGCGTGGGAACGTAGAGGATTGATGCATTTCAATTCGGAAGTGTATGTGAGCGCGGTGACCTACTTCCCGGAAGCAGTGAATGATGCTGCAAATATCGATCGGTATATAGAAGAATTCTGTTCGGACGACATTTCCGTAAAGCGCGATGTTTCACTGGTTTTTGAATATCCGTCAAATATCAGTACAGTCGCTTACAAGTGGGATTATAGTCGTAATGATAATCAATTGCTCTGGCATGTGGTTTTTCAAAAACTAGTGGCGGAGGGCAAAATTGATCGTGACTTTTTGATCAATAAGTCTTTGGAGATTCAAACAAAAAGCTGGAACAATGTGCAGAAGAGCTTTTTCCGAGAGATGCTCCTACAAATGGCTTTCGATGAGACAGAACTTATAAAATATCAACATAGTATTTTCCCTATGTTCCATACGGAAGAGACTGGTCCGATAAACTTCGCGATTAATTTGTTGAAGCCTGTTTTAGCGCATCCTGAATTCGATCGAGGAGAATTTCTAAGTTGGATAAGCCCTATTTTCATGCGTACAGATTTGAAAGGTGCTGTAAAGACTTTGATGATTCAATTGGATAAGGTATTGAAGGATTATCCCCAATTTAAAGAGCAGGTCAATCTATTGGCTGCTGATACGTTTATGATACCAGACTTGCAATTGCAGGATCGGGCAACTAAATTTATTCTGAAACATCAAGAAAAACCTTCGGATGCCTTGGCAGATAAACTTGCTATGTATTCCGGTCAGATGTTAGGTTCGAATGCGCAAGATTTGAAGTCTTTCATGGGGGATACGTTGGAGTACTATACTGAGGAGGATATATTATCGACTTTGTCTGGTGGAGAGTTGGAGAGTTATGTCTATTCGCCTGATCCGACGGTAAAGCTTGATGAAGAAATCTCCGTACCGTCGGAATGGAATGATATTCTATTTCAATTGGGGAAAGTGCTACATTCTAAGGATCCTATTGAAATGGAGGTTTTGATGAATGCTTGGACACTGCACTTTCGAGACTTCCCGGCGGATTATAAGCAACAATTAGCACCTTATTTGAAGCAACTGCGGGATACCTATTCGGAGTCTCATTGTTATCAGATTTTTTCGCATATATTCTATAGCCATCAAGAGAATAGCGCAAAAATATATGTGTACCAAAATAAATATGCGAAGACGCTTTCTCTAGTTAATTTAATGAACGATCAGATGCAAATGTGGCAGGAGCGATGGCGAGATGGTATCCGTTTGGAGGCATTAAGCCTACCTACACATAAGCCGTTTTGGATTGCTCCGCATGTGCTGGTTGATCGGATCATAGCGCATGAAAAAGCGAAGGTTCCGTTGAACTTGATCGATTTGGCGATTGCATTGAGTAGAGCGCCGAAAGAACAGTTAGCTGGTATTG
The DNA here is from genome assembly GCF_002455685.1 of Sphingobacterium sp. UBA6645. NCBI lineage: Bacteria > Pseudomonadati > Bacteroidota > Sphingobacteriia > Sphingobacteriales > Sphingobacteriaceae > Sphingobacterium > Sphingobacterium sp. UBA6645. The sequence continues at coordinate 15,846 of NZ_DKLH01000005.1, read as the reverse complement.
AAGAAAAAATTGAAAGAATAGAGGCGAAGGAGATTGTTTCGATATTAAATTATGCTTTTGGATTGAGTGATGAAATCAGTGTCAAAAAGTCGAATTGGTTTGGGAAAATAATGGATAGTAATTCGGACGAGAAGAATTTACTGTTAGGCATATGGGCGACGATTGCTCGCATCAGTGATCCCGACGGTGTTTTTTCAGTATTTGAAAACTCTAGCATTGCTAACGCGCCCACTGTTATTGCGCCTTTTGACCCTAAACTGTCCATCAAACCACACTATGTTCAGCAATACAATTATCATCAGAAAGTTCACGAGCCATTTTTAGTTGGTAATGAATTAATCATTGAGTTTCCTGTATTTAAAGCTTATCCCAAGACCTTGCTCGCTGGTTTAGATCTTTTTTCGCGTGGTTCGAATCAGTACCTTGGTTATTACGCCAGTGATTTGGATGTTCGATACGTACATAGCTTATTGGCGCAAAATTCAGATAGTATGGCGATTTTGTACACCTATGCCTATAACCGAATGGCAATTTGGGGGACGAAAGACACGAAAGCATTTTTGGAAGAGATGCTATATCCGTTTTATATTATTCGGGATCATTCGGCACTCTATATTGCCAGCAGTTTTTTCAGTGCTGACAAAACCGTACGTGCGGTCTGCGTTGAATTGTTTATTCAAGCTGTCGAGCAGAATCGCTTTCCTGTAGATCTCGTGGCGAAGCATTTACTGTTTTTAATGAACGGCGAATACGGCCCGATTGGGCGTTTAGCAGATGTGTTGGAACAAAGCAAGGATGTATCGGCAAAACATAATCAGGCCTTATTGGCTTTATTGCTAGCCGTTTTGAAAGATTTGGAAATCAAGGAAAAGATGCCTATCAACTTGAAGAAACTTGTGGAGCTATTGTACGATTTGCAGCAGAAAAACAATGTAGAGTTAACTGAGGAATTGCAGGTTTCATTTAAGCGATTTGAAGCTTATAAATCCCTTCAACCTCTACTTAAAAAGATATTAAAATAAGATTATGGCAACTGTAGATTTTGATATAGCCTATAAGGGCAGTTCGGTACTTACGCAGCAATCGGGTATTCAGCGCTTGGTGCTATCACATCAGGCGGAGATAAAAGAGGTAAACGAAGTGCCTTGTTTTTTCTGGGGAAGTTTAACAGACCCACTGACCACGGCAAAATGTCTGATGACCTTATCGAAGGTGGTGCGCTCTAGTTTTGGGCCGATTCCTGCGAGTCTTCGTGATCCTATTGTTTCTGCAGGCACTGACCAGATTCGTTTCGAGGGTTTTTCCTCATGTAATGGTGTTTATGCACGTTTAGACTTGTTGGAAGACGCGATCGATGGGGAATTCCTTGCTAGCGGAACCACCAATGTTGATTTTAACGAACCGATGTTGAACGCTTTAAATGGCGTCAAGAAAACTGAAAAGATGGTGTTGGGTGTTGGCAGCAAGGAAGTGTCGATCAGTACCGATAAGGGCAAGGTGGTAGAGAAGAAGGTGCGTTTACCGGAACGTTGGATTAAGGGTTTAACTTCAGTGCAGCTGTATTTAGCGGGGATGGAGGAAAAGTTTAGGTTAAACAAGGTTCAGGTGGTGCAACTTTTTCAGAGCATTCCGCGCGGTAATGTGAAAGGGGAGTTTTTTCTGCATCAGCGTGCGAACCGATTTGTGCTGAGTCCAATTGCTAACAAAGACTCCGTTCGGATTGGCGGCATACAACGCCTACGTTTGTTGGAAGGGATCTTGCCATATATCGACAACATGACGGTTTACCAGGAGCTTGGAGGAGAGAGTTGTTCGGTCGTGGCAGATTTTAAGAATATGCGCTTGACATTGGCACTTTCACCGGATAATTATCGTGGTTTTTCAGGTGAGGGAAATGTATTGGAGAATATGATACAGGCTGTTCCGGACGAATGGGTAATGGGTGTCAATTCCTTGTTAAAGTCTAATGAATTATTTGATCCTACGATGCTTTCTATTGAGCATGATGTGGATTTTGCGACGATGGATAGCTTAACGGCATCGCTATCGTCTGTCGGACTTCTAGGCTATGATCTACATAGCCATCAGCATTACTACCGTCGCTTGCCTTTTAAAATGGAGCGTATTCTATCTTTAAACCCGCGATTAAAGAATGCAAAGAAGTTGCTTGCGACTGAAGGTGTTGAGATTGTAAGGAATACGGGAGATTGTATTGAGGCGCGCGTAGCGGGCACAGATGTAATCCATACGGTAATCATTCAAGGAGAACAGAGCCGATGTACTTGTAATTGGTTTACGAACCATCAGGGCAAGCGTGGTCTTTGCAAGCATATCCTTGCCGTTAAGATGCTTAATAATTAATACAGAACTTTTTTATGCTTTTGATTGTTTTATAGTTGACATCGATGGTTGAACTAAAAATCAAAAGAAGATGAGTACAAATCAAAATCAAGGAAAGACAAAGAACCCGGCTAGCCATGCTATTCAGAACAAGCCTGTTCAGAATAAAGATAATTTAGATAGCAGAGAGCATGAGGAGAATGCGTTCAAAGGCGAAGACATTACGCACAATAAGAAAGAAAAGAAAAGCGAAAATAAGCAGCAGAAGGACGAGTAGTAATAATAGTTTAAAGGCGGTATTTCTTAATTGAATACCGCCTTTACTATGTTTAATATAGGCTAAGACTCGTAACTAATATTTTTCCTTGGGATACAGGACTTTCTTTGACGACTTTTCCGTCAATAAGTATTTGTGCTTTTAATGTTGATTGGTCGCTTGGTCCTGAAGCCGTTGCATTGATCATCGTATGAATTCCGTCGTTTTCTACCTCATGGCTTGTCCATTCAGCGCCGAAGTTTCCAGAGCGCGTTGCGATTGTGTTGTTTTCATAGAATACGATGGATGTAATGTTTACACCCGATGAGCCAACGATACGGTAGGTGGCTTTTACATTTCCTGTTTGAGGAATAACAGGATCGTCATTATCGCTGCAACTAGCTATAAAGATTATAGAGATGAAAGCGAAGATAGATGCGTAAATAATTGATTTGAATGTTTTCATGCTTAAAGATAGCGAAGAGGGGATGGAAAGGCTTGTGTTATTCAGGGGGAATGTGGAGGTATTAAATGGGAATTTTGGAAAGATTAACTTGGGGGAAAATAAGTGAGTAAAATATTTAGTTTAATTGAAAAAGTAGGTATTGTCCCAATGGTTTTCGATTAATTTCCTTATTTTCAGTCTACAATCAAACTAAACTACACATGAGACTACTGATTCTAATTTCTATACTTTCTCTTTCTATGTCTTATAATTTTGCGCAGACCACAAAGATAGAAATCCTAAAGCCGGGGATGCAGAAAATAATAAGTGCAAAGGCTATTATTGAAAATCTTGGTGAGGGCATGGTTTGGGCGGAGGGTCCAGTATGGAATAATCGTGGCAATTATCTTTTGTTCAGTGACCCTCGATTAAATACGATTTACAGATGGGATAAAGAAGGTGGGCTGCGACCATTCATAAAGCCGTCAGGATATGAAGGGGCTGAATGGTATAGCGACGAACCTGGTACAAACGGTCTTCTAATCAATAAAGAAGGGGATCTGATTGCCTGCGATCATGGTAATCGTCGAATTACAAAGATTAATCTTTCGACAAAAGAGAAAACAGCCCTTGTAAGCAAATGGGAAGGAAAGCGTTTCAACTCTCCGAATGATCTTTGTGAGCATCCGTTAGGATATTATTTTTTCACAGATCCTCCATACGGTCTTCCGGGGCGTTTGAATGACACAAGCAATAGAGAAATTGCTCAGAACGGTGTATATAGGGTTAATAAAACGGATAATTCAGTCGAGCAGGTTATCAATAATCTTGCACGTCCGAACGGTATTGCGGTCAATGCTGATGGCAGCAAGCTATATGTCGCTTTGAGCGATGATGCTAAACCCTACCTAATGGTTTATGACTTGGAGAATGCAAACATCAAGGGCGAGGGTAGAATTTTTATTGATTTTGAAAAAGCGTTTCCTGCGGAAAAAATACGTGCCGATGGGATTAAAGTCGATAGAAATGGGAATGTGTTTGCTGCGGCGGGCGATGGTGTTGTTGTTATCGGTACTGACGGTATAGCGATAGGGAGAATTCGTTCAGGCATTCGTACAGCAAACTGCGCATTCGGTGCTGATGGTTTCCTTTATATGACCGCTAGCGATCGGTTGCTTCGTGTAAAACTGAAATAATCGCGATTGTTCCTTACTTAGGGAATTGAATAAGAAAGGTTGTTCCGACCTTTTCCTGACTATGGACTTTGATTGCGCCATTATTAGCCTCCACCAATTCCTTCACTAGAACAAGACCCAATCCAGTTCCTTTTTCACCAAACGTGCCGTAACTTGGTTCACCAACACCTTGAAAAAGGTTTTGGATTTGGGATTCGGACATTCCTTTTCCTTCGTCCTTTATACAGAGCTCTACAGCAGAAGGAGCTTCCTTTGTCGAAATCAAAATATTAGTTCCCGAATGGCTAAATTTTATAGCGTTGTCGAGTAGGTTGCGAAGAACGATACTAATCTGTATCGGATCGGCAACAATACTCGCCGAGGGATGAATTTCCGAAATGATTTTTATTCCTTTCTCCGAACGGCGTACTTCGAATGATTCCACAGCATTCAAAATTAAATTATGCAAAAGAATTTTATCTTTTTTTGGCTGTATTCCGCCCATGTTCATTCTACTCCATTCTAGCAGGTTGTCTAAATTTGACCTTAGGCTTTTAAGTTGTTTATTGACGAGCAGGAGCGAATTCTCTCGATTTTCTGTTTCAATTTTTTCGTTGGCAATATAATCCATCATCATGGAGGTGGCTTGAAGCGGAGAATGTATATCGTGCGCAATTACCGCAAGAAGATGCTTTAAATCATTGTTGAGCTGTAAGATCTTTAGACTTTGCTCCTTGATATGATCTTGATACTTATTTTGAATAGATTGATGGTACAGCACTAATGCGGTTAGAAATAGCAAGCCTAATGCAGAATTTAGAATTAATCGGTCTTTGCCAACATCCTCCATAAAAGGAAACTGGTAGACGTAAAACTTTGGGATTAATACCGCTAAAGAAACCAATACGAAGACGCTTATTTTGGTACGCTTCTGTTTAAATACTAATAAACCGATGGTAAGTACAATGATTAAATAATATTCGGTTGTGTTGGGCGATATTAGATTCACCGAGATTAACACAAATGCAAAGACGATGAGAATCCAACTTTTTGCTATTTGGTGTTTCTGCTGTCCATTTAATCGGAAACAATACAAGATGCTCGCTACGCAAATGAAATTGAGGATGCCAATAAATGGGAAATGGATGATGTTGTATAAACCATATATGAATATAATAATGGTGCTGAACAATGCGATTGTATTCACCATCTTGATCTCTTTGCGCAAGAGAAAGCTGATATCATCAGACACGCCCGTTAGAATGATGCGCTCGTAAAGCTCACTGATTTGAACTATAACTTTTCGTAAAAAGTTCATAAAATATTATTTGCTAATAAAATGGTTTTCCACCCTCGTGTCCTTGTAGCTAGTGAGCGACAAAGTTATCTATTTTAATCCATGTTTATTCATAATGGCATCTATTTGATTCAAAAATGACAGAGAACAAAAAAGTCGAAGCATGCTTCGACTTTTTTGTTATTATTTAGTAATAGTGTAGTAAACTTGTTTAAGGATTTAGCAGACCTTTAATTGTGCTAACGGGAATAGTTTCTTCGATTCTTTATTGTCTTTTGCAAAATGACTAAATCCTACACTAAAGTCATTTATTAGAGGATTTTTACAAACAAAAGAAGCCGTCATCAGACAGCTTCTTTCATTTCGGATTTATTAACAATTAGGTGTTACTCACTGATTAGTGCTTTGATGACACTTACCGGAATGGTCTCTTTAATGACCATTTGTAAGTTCTTTTGATTTGCTTGGTCGTAATAAAATGATTTTGTTAATGACACCAAGCCTGCGATGTTTCCTTTATTATCGATGATTGGTCCTCCGGATGATCCTGCAGCGAAGTCTGCAGTGATTTCCATCTTTCTGCTGAAAATACCACGGTCTCCAAACTCCGTAAGACGTGCAACTTTTCCTGAGGAGAAGTAGTAATGTAAGCTACGAGGGTGGGAGAGTACGTGGACCTCAGCACCTGTTTTAGAATCATTCCCTAATGCAAAGGGCTTAATCTTCTGGCCATTCAGATCCACTTTGAGAATGGCGATATCGGCTTCCTTAGCGAATGTTACGACCGAGTCGATATGGAACAGTTCGCCAGCATGGTTGGCCATCATCAGTTTTACTTGCTTATCAACTTTTGCTGGATCGCCTACTCCTAAACCTAATTCATCGACCATATGGTTGTTGATTATGAAATAGCCGTCTTCCGAGATTGGAAACGCAGTTCCTGCGCCGTTGATTTTCCATTTACCTTCTTTATCCTTGTAAATCTGTACAAACATAAATACAGAAGGATAGCGTTGTTCGAATACTTCCTCCGCACTTAAGGCTTTATTGGAAGGAGGTAGTACTTTTATCTTTACTTTCTTCTTTTCCTGCACCAAATGGAAATTCTTGAACATATTCTCCAACTTCGTAGCGTCAAATGATGCCGCGTTTGCTCTAGATTCCATCTGCTTAACGAGGTTGACAGAATTGATATATTCCTGTCCCGTTGCGGCGCTAGAAAAGAATGCCATTCCAATGAACAGCACAAGTTTATTCAGTTTCATTAGCTTCAGATTTAAAATTTCTTAGTCTTTCCGATCATCGATTGTAGTTGAACAACTGCCGCCTCTTCGCCACCACTGAAGCCAGCAGCTACAAAAACGGATTACTCCGTTTTTGTCGACAACATACTTTTGTGGAATCCCTCGCACTTTAAACGCTTCGGCTGCTTTAAACGACCCATCATCTTGCTTGTTATCCATGTAAAGATCCATGTCGTAGTTATTGTCTTTGAAATATTTAACCGCCTCCGCTAACGATCCTTCTGATCTTCCCCAAGTATGGATAAAAAGGAATGCCACATCTTTATCTTCTTTATATAGGTTGGCAGTACGCTGCATCGCTGGAAGAGACTTTTTACACGGTCCACACCACGTCGCCCAGAAGTCTATTACAATCGTTTTTCCTCTAAAATCGGCGATACTGACTTTGTTTCCTTTTGTATCTAATACTTCGAAATCCGGAACTTGCTGCGTAACTGAATATTTAACGATATCTTTTTCAACGGCATCATTTAGATTTTTTTCAATCTCAGCAATATAAGCCTGGGCATCCTTTTTATAGACTTTTTCGTATGCAGTCGCTAATTGTTGTTTTAGCTCGATGGTACCTTTTCCTTGCTTTACTAATGCATCGACAATAGGGAAGGCGTCTTCATATTGTTCTTGTTTGAATAATAGCCCCAGATAATATAACTGTTCCTCAGGCATTGATTCAATTGGGATTTCATAAGCTTTTCTCGCAACGGCTAGCGCTTCAACCGTATTTCCTTGCTTCTGCAAAAGTCGGGAGTAAGCGTATTCCATATCTTGGAAAATAGGCACATAGTTCTGGTTATTTATTTCCGCAGCGCTAAGATTTTTCGCTCTCCATTTTGCTTCAGACTTCAAATAACCTTCCAATAAATCGGATTGATGAAACTCCATATACCGTGCTGTATTTAACGCAGCGGTGATGCGTTGCAATGTTTTTTTAATTTTATTGACGTAAGCAACAGCCTCCGGTAAACTTGCTTTCTGCTTCGAAAAGGCAATACCTGCAGATAGATAAGCATCGTCCAAGAACTCTTTGTCATATTTTTGCTCGAAGCTTGCGACGCTATCCTTCACCTCTTTGAGGTCTTTCAACTCTGCTATACTGCGGACCATACTGATTGATCCCGCGCGACCATAGGGATAAAGCGTAGGCATGAGCGCGGATACAGAATCATATCGAGTATAATCTCTCTTCTCTGCGTAATAATTTATGACAGTGTAAATTCCTTTTTCGTTCGCATGAATAAGTGAATCGAGTTTATGTTCGAGTATTTTTTTGTCTTGAATCTTTAAAAGTGATTCTACGGTTGTACCCTTCTCTTGGCTATGCGCATTGCTTGCCAAGGTCGCTAAAAAAGCAACAGAGCAAATAGTTAAGATTTTCATTTTTCTTTCGTTTTTATTTAGTGCGTAGATTAGGATTGAACGCTAATACTTTTGGCGTTAAAGGGATTGTTAAAATAGGGGAGTTGCTCTCTATTTCTTTCATTACTTTGCCGTCATCATCCCAACGTGTGATCTTTATTGTTTTTTTATCGGCAATGTATAGACGCTTCAGATCTAAAAGTCTGCTGCCAGCAACAAAAGCAAGTTCGCGACGTCGCTCTTCTAAAACCGCGCTCAGCACTTCTTGGGCTGTCGTGCCTGTTAGAGCCTCATAGTCTTCTTCATAAAATCTGTTTTGACGTATCTTATTGATCAATGCTAAGGGTTCGGCGGTCTGTCCCGCGCGCGCGCCACATTCAGCAGCAATCAACATCATTTCCGCAACTGTGATACTGTTTCTAAAGCGAAGAATCGCTCCCGATGCAGAACGTCGGGTTTTGTAAGTATCATAGATCCAACCTTCTTGGAAGAAATTATCTGCTCTTAAGTCATAATTGATGAATAAGCTCTTCAATTGTTTAGAAAGAAGAAATGACCCCGATATCTTTGAAAGATACGTAGTGTCTTCTGCAACTTTGGCGAAGATAATTTCTGGATGATTCTTTAAATCCAATAACATCTCCGGAAAACCGTTGTCGAATTCCTCAGCTTCCTCGTAGTTGAGCATCTCATTTTTGACAGCCAATACTTTTTCCGCATATTCCTTCGCTTTTGGAAATTCTCCTTTTTGCAAATACATTTTCGAGAGGACAGACATTGCGGCTAATTTCCCCGGATGCAACAAATCACTACCCTCATCTTGAAGTGTGTTGGAGTTAATGGCATCCAATATGTCGCTTTCTACGAGCTGGTATATTTCTTCCACCGATGCGCGACTTGGAAGCTGGTTTGGATCTAAATTTTTGATCAATGGAATTGCTAAATCAGTCTTTGCAGTGGATGGATTGTAAGCTGGGCCATAAAAGCCTACTAATTGAAGATAGAAATAGGCACGATGTATCTTAGCAATAGCAATTAGCTTTGCTTTCTGTTCTTCAGTCGCATCGATTGCGAGAGGAAGATCGTTGATGACCAAGTTCGCATTCGCAATATTAGCATACAGCCCGGTGTACAGATTATCAACGTCATTAGCGGTCCAAAAATCCTCATTCAATAAATAAGCATTCTTATAGCTGAAATCAGTTGCAATATTGTCTAACCAATACGTCCAGATGTAAACATTGTCGGTTAGCATTTCTGCAATATCATAGTTCGCGTTGGTAAAGCTGATGTTGTTCAGTACCTCTTCGAAGTCTTTATATTGCTTTACAGACAAGTTGCTTCCTGTTTCAGGATTGATGTCGAGGTATTTGGAGCAGCTAGTCAATAGCTGCATTCCAAATACAAAGAATAATAATTTATATACGATAGATTGTTTTCTCATTATAAAACGGCATTTAAAGTGAATGAAAATTCCATTGGCATTCTTGGCATTAACAAACCGGTTGTAGACATTGATCTCGGATCATAACCGTATTTATTCTTCGCTTTGAACCAAACATTGTTCGCTTGAACTGATAATGAAAGTTGTTTTAGCTTCATTGCTTCCAGTGTTTTGTTCGGGAAGAAGAAACCTACTTGGACTTCTTCTAAACGAATGGCGTTCGTAGAAAGGATAGAGTTCGTCGAATTTTGAGTAATCAGCAATCGGTTGTAATCGTATTAACGGATCACTGGAATATCTGTTTTTGCTTCATCTCCCGCTTCTTTCCAACGATTTGCTATATCTGCGTTATACTCATACTCGCCAGATGGTGCCGGTTTATATTTACGGGCAACCGCTCCGCCTTGCCAGTTTAAACGCGTGCGGATAAAGAAATTATGGATGTCGAAAGTCTGTGTGAATGAACCGGTATGAGGAGGAATCGTAACACCACTATAAACTAGGGCTGACTCTTCTGCGGCTTTAACTTTCTAACCATTTCCATTGATAATCGTTGGGTCTCCTTTTTCGTCAAGACCTCCCCAGTTATAGCTCCATAAGGCGTTTGTGCTGTAACCATTGCGTTGCGCAGTTAAATAGGTCATATCCGGAAGATATCCCAATTCAGGAACCTCAACATTCGTCAATGTATTGTGTGCAGCAATAACGTTCATTTCCCATGCGAAGTTTTTCTTTCTGATGAGTTTCATAGTACCCATCAACTCGAAACCTTTAGACTTCATCGTATTCATCACATAACGGTTATTCATCCCCGTTGCCGGGTCAGGTCTATTGAATGCATCAATTACTAAACCGCTCGTGTTGCGATCATAATAACGTAAATCAAAGTGTAAACGTTCTTTAAGTAGCCCCAAATGCATAGAGATATCATGATTGGTAATAGCTGGTGGCAGTTGGTCAAATGTCAGGAAGTTAGGCTGAACTGGTGAATTTGGCAACAGTTGATTCAAGGATAACTGCATCATCAAGTTCTGATACGAATCAAAGTTTTGCAAACTATAGTTTAGCTTGAACGAGCTGAAAAAGTTAGAGGTAAAGAAAAAGTGGCGTTTCACATCGAAGGATACGTCTCCAGACCAGCGAACTTTGTTTTCATTGCTAACATAAGCTCCAGCTGCGACAATCAAATCGCCATCTAGCAAACCTAAATACAAGGTATTCTTTGTATAATTTAGGTTGATGTCGCTCATATTTGTTCTGAGGTAATTGATCAGCTGAATATTATAAAGCTCCCAGTCTGATAATAACTCTCTATTGGTTGACTGCTGCGCAGGAAGTTCCGACGAACGCAAAAGACCTGTTTTGTTTCTGATAACCAATTGCGAGAGGATGCGGTTGGATAAATTGAAATGTTTATGTGAATCCCAATCTGTTTCAATGAATGCATCGTGGAATCCTGCATAATTAGGGTCTCTGCCATAATTTGGCATGAACGCACCATTGTAGTTGAACTTGGTCGATAGAAAGTCCTTATATAGATAACCTAGATTACCACCAATTTTAAGGGTGCGGTTTTGTTGATTCATCGGCTGGAAAATCATATTCAGGCTACTTGTCGACATATATTCTTGGTACAAGTTATTTCCTGTAGCATTAGCCAATGTCAACGTGTCGCCGCCATTGCCTTTACTATCAATGCCGTATAATCTTCTAGATGGATCCTGATCGTAGCGTTCCGAACTTGTCCAGATACTTGCACCCGCCTCAATGCTATGATCATCATTGATCTTTTTCTCGAATGCTAGACCCGTCCTTGCATCAAGTGTTTCATTTTTGCTGCGGCCGATCAAACCATAGTTAGCGAATGGTAACCAATAAGTTATGGTCTTATCGCGATTTAAGATGCTGTACTTATTATAGTTACGGCGACCATCGCTAGAATTGATGTCCGTAAAGTCTAAGCTTTCATTATGTGTATTCTGATACAAGAAACTGTTGATCCAAGTCAGATTATCGGTGATGCGGTAGTTTAGATTCGCAAAACCGGATATTTCTTTACGTTTGCTCTCGTTGAAATTGAGCAATTGATCTTCCAAAAGGTTCCTACCATGATCCTGCAAACCTGAAGCTAGATACTGCGTGTTGAGCTCGGTACGATAGGTATCGCTGTAATCATAAATATAGTCACCGTTTTGATCGAAGAGCAGCTGGTAAGGCGGCAAATTATTGGCACCGGATTTTGGCGTCTTGAATGCACCCGTTTTAAAGCGGAAAAATACTTGTCCCTCGACTTTATTGTCGAATAATCTAAACTGATTGTTGGTGTTTAGATCAAGGTTTGTATTCTTGCTGCCTCTGGTTTCTTGGCGCTGCCCGGTATAAAGTGCGTTGATGTTGTATTTCAATGCAGGGATTGCACCAGATACCGCTAGATTATGCTGTTGCATAAAGCGACCCTGTTGAAGCTCGCGAAGTTGAGAACGGTTGTCGATTGAACGTAGAGAGTCCCAACGGCTATTGAAGGTATCTTCTGAGATATTTTTAACCAGCTTGTCGTATAATAAATTGTAGGCATACGGTACTCTCGTATCCGGAATATTATAAAAAACGAATGGAAGAATGTTCTTTTGATATTGCTCTTGATAGAAATCCAATAAATCGGAAGTATTCGCTAAATCCAACGCCTTCAAGCTATTATCCGGGCGGCCGGATAGATAAATATTTGTAGAGTAATTGATTTCCGGTTTGCCACTTTTTCCGGTCATCGTCTAGATAATAACGACACCATTAATTCCTTGCGGACCATACTTTACACATTCCTCCGGATCACGAATAACTTCAATGCTTTCAACGTTGCTCATCGGCATATTTGCCGGGAAGTCTTTCTGAGGGAAACCATCGATCATAATCAGCATTCCCTTCGTTGATCCTGGAAATACCGATCCACCACGTGATTCTATCTCAATTCCATCTAAAGTAGCTGATTTATTAGCCGATATAGTTTGTCCGCGACCATTGGGAATGCCAGACCAGTCGTTCATTAACTTCCGCTCATAATCTTCATAGGTAGGGAATTCTCGTACGGAAGGATGATTTGTTCTTTTTAGATATTCGTAATTTTCTCTTTCATTCGCGAAGATGCCGCCTGTTCCGCGCCCGCTAATGGTTAATTCCTGACGTGTCTTGACAACTGGTTTTATAAGCACTCCCGGTACTGAACCGTCTAATACCTGGCTTAAGCTCAAGTGTCTACGACGAGATAAGTCTAATTCGACGTTTTTAGGATTTCTATGTTCAACAACTGCTTCTTCTATCTTAAACTCTCTTTTAGATAGAACCAGGTAGGGGTTCTGAATGATTTGAGCGATGCTCATTACCTTTGTTTTATATCCAACACAGGTAATCGTGACGATGTCCGAGCGCGATGGGAAACGCAACGTAAAGTTTCCGTTATCATCGCTGATCGACCCCATTTTGTTACTTTGGATTAAAAATGTAACGCCGCTGACACCTTTTCGACTTACCGAATCGACGACCTTTCCCTTGTATATACCAGGTTGATCTACTTCCGCAGATAGTGCAGTCGTTGTAGTTAAAGCCTTTGGCATAATAACAACGGTAGAGCCGTATATCGAGTATCGAAGTCCCTGTCCGCTCAAGAGTTTAGATAAACTACCCTCAAGTGTCTCATTCCTTAATTCTACACTTATTTTTTTATCGCTGAGCAAGTCGTTCTCATAGATGAACTCCATGCCCGTGATCTTATTGATCCTGTTCAGTGTATTCTCTAACGTTATACTTTTCTCTTTAATGTTAATTTGCGCAATGGTTGATCCGTAAGAAAATGACAACAAAGTCGTCAAAAGGATGGCCATTAGTTTCATCATAAGTAAGCATTTCAAAAGGATCGCTCTAAAATTTAGGGAATAGGCGTCCTTTGAATAATAATTATTATTCATAAATTAGTGGTGGATTATGGTTATTTTACTATTAATAATTCCAGAGCAAAGGAGTCGCAGACCTTTGCTCTTCTTTTTATAATAATGATGGATTAGGTATCATTAGATCATTCTTTTCTCCTTTCTTCGGTTATAGGTTAGTCTAATACAATTATTTTTCCGCCTTCAATTTTGTATCGGTAATTGGTTAAATCGCCAAGAACCTTACACACTTCCTCTAAACTTAAGGCTTTATCTACACCCCCAGTGTATCGTTTATGATTGTATCGCGTTGCTTTAAAATCAATCGTAATTCCATACCATCGAGATATTTCATTTAGAACTTGCCCAATGGACTGATTTGCAAAGAAAAAACGCCCGTCGCGCCATGCAGTAACCGCTGCGATATTTTCGATGTTCGTTTTTCCCATCTTCACACCGTCAGAAATCACTTTCTCACCTGCTTTGATGGCTAACTCCTTTCCTTGGCTACTTACTTTTACTTCACCTTCCAACAGATTAACTTGAGCGTTGTTAGAATAAACATTGACATCGAACTGTGTCCCAATGGCTTGAATTTCCATTTGCTCTGTTTCAATAATGAAAGGACGTTTTGCATCTTTAGCTACATCAAAATAGGCTTGTCCTTTCAATTTTATTCTGCGCTCATTACCGGTGAACTTTGATTGGTAGGTCAATTGCGTATTTGCGTTGACTGACACCCTAGTCCCGTCACTCAAAATCAAACTAATTGTATTCTGATAGGGTACATTTAGTTGATGTGTCGGATTATATGCAGCGTTATTTGATTGTTGATACTTAAGCTCTTTCCCCGTCACTGCCATACCCTCCGGCAAATTGCTGGCATCGTGACCCGATAGCGCATAAGAATCTCCACCATCCACCTGTAAAGTAACAGCACCCGATAGGGGGGGATTATGCGCAGTTTCCACTTTTGAAATTTCTTGGTTCAATGGTTTTTTCTCTTGGGTAATCATCCAAAAGAAGCTGAACAGCATTACAATGCTTGCTGCTGCAGCAACATATTGCCATTTCGAAGGTTTCCTTTTGAAGGGAACGATGTTTTCTTGCAATTCAGTCTCCTGCATACTTTGTTTTGCAAGAACCTTTGACCATTCGTGATCCATATCCAATTTTCGGTAATCAAATGCAGTGTGAATGGTTTCTCTTGCTAATAGCTCGTCAAAATATGACTTCGATGAAGGGTATAGCTCCATTAAGGTCTTCAATTGATCTTCTTCTGCGGTCGATAAGGTTTCGCCTCGCATTAGTCGAGCAATCAATTCTGCTAATTCTATTTTGTCTTTTGCTATCATAATTTGAAACTAAATACCAGAAAACGGTAAGATGGGTGATTGAGAAAGTGAATTATTTTTGAAAAAGCATGTAAGTAGCTGCAAAACAGCTAAATAAAAATATGATACCCATAAGAAATTTCTCTCTTAACATACGAATAGCTCGAGCACGTTGAGTTTTTACGGTATTGATTGATATATCAAATGTGGAAGCGACTTCCTCATAGGACATCCCTTCCAGATACAGCAACTTTGGAATGTGCTGACACCCGACAGGGAGCTCTTCAATATCCTCATGCAGCTGTCCGATAACCTCAGATTCGATAATGCTATTCAATATAGAATCCTCTGATTCCTCTTGGAAAAGCAGGCTCTGATCAATCGCTTTGCTTGAACTTTGACTATTTCGAATATGTTTTAAGGCTAAATTCTTAACGGTAGTGTAGAGAAAAGCTTTTATTACGGATCCTTCAGCAGGGATGGACTCTTGTCGTTGCATCAAAACCACAAAAGCGTCTTGCACCAAATCTTTGGCGTCATCTTCGTTGCCCACCCAACGATAAGCGAACGTCGACAGTCGAACAAAATATTTATCAAAAAGACGCTGATAATCTAACATAAAGCCAATTTGGTTATGATGCTACTTCTTGTTTAGCGTGTGTGTTTTTCAGTGGTATAATTTAAGTTAAAACGGAACGGCAAATAAAAAAGTATAGCTATTATAAAAGCTAGGTAATTGATGTAACCGTAAAAATACGCTATTCTTTGAACTTAACTACCTGTTTCAATAAAAAAGTGATAACAATTATTTCCTGCAAGCTTGGTGAGATGTAGTTAAGGGCAGGGTAGAGACTGCTTCGACATACTCCCAATTCAAACCCATTACAAACCCAATGTATAACCCTTTCATAACCGCTCCGGATTGGGTTTGATTGGGGTTTGATTAGTGTTTACTTAGTAATGCGAATTAAGGGT
>NZ_DKLH01000017.1:0-19080 GCF_002455685.1 Sphingobacterium sp. UBA6645 | reverse complement strand
ACAATAACTTTCAGAAAAAAAAGATAAGGGGCTGACGATAATCAGCCCCTTATCTTTTATATACTTTCATACATTTCTATAAATCTACCTTTACCGTCCGTCTCGCGATCAGGTGCAGAATCAAAGAGATTACCGCGCCGGCACACATGACCGAAAGCATTGGCCACGGTGTTTCATTGTGCAATACACTTACCATCCCGGACGAAAATGCCCCGATTGCCATTTGAATACAGCCCAATAGTGCTGAAGCACTACCAGCGAGATGGCGCATAGGTGATAATGCAATCGCGGAAGTGTTCGGAAAGATAAAACCATAACCAAAAAGGAAGAGAAAGATTAATCCCAACAATACTGGAAAGCTCAAAAATCCAGCCCCCAAGGCGATAATCATACAAACTCCGATAGCTGCTTGCCAGATGTTTGCGTATTTACTAATGTCTGCACTCGTACGATTCTTCAGCAACCATCGATTCAACTGTGTTGCCACGACCATGGCCGAGGCAACGAAGGCGAATGCAAGCCCATATTGACTTTTATCCAATCCAAAGTATTTCTGCATGACGAAGGAAGATCCTGCCAGGTAAGCATAAGTGCCCGATGAAGCAATGGATCCGATCAAGCAATAGGTGATAAACACTTTGTTGCTCAGTACTTTCCAAAAGGTTTGGAGAATAGATTTCGGAGCAAGCGATAAATTCTTATTTCCGGCATAGGTTTCCGGCAGTAGGAACATGGTTCCCAAGAAAATCAAAGATGCCATGATTGCTAGCAGAAGAAAGATATAGTGCCAGTCTAAGTAGTTCAATAACATCGCTCCCGCGCTCGGCGCAAGAATAGGGGAGATACCGATCACGAGCATCAGCAAACTGAACACCCTTGCAGCCTCCCTGCTGTTATAATAATCGGTTACCATAGCTCGGGCACCGACCATCCCTCCGCAGCTTCCTAAGGCCTGTAAAAAGCGTAGAAAGATTAAGTGATTGATGTCGCGTGTGAATACGCATAAGATCGACGCGACCACGTAAATCCCTAAACCGACCAGTAGGGGTTTCTTCCTGCCGAACTTATCCAATAAGGGACCGTAGATAATCTGGCCAAATGCAATACCGATAAAGAAGCTGGTTAAGGACAATTGAACTTTTTCTAATGGACTGTTGAAGTCATTAGCAATATTTTCAAATGCCGGTAGATACATGTCTATAGAAAATGGACCGATTGCCGACAATAGCCCCAAGATGAGCAGTGTGACCTTTCTATTGTTTCTCAGTTTTTGCATAGTATTAAAAATGCCCTCTTTTTAGGGAGGGCAAATGTAGTATTTTAAACGCGTTTAGTTTCCTTTGGTTTTCGAAGTAACAAAAATATTCCAACCAAAATAAACGGTATACTCAATATCTGTCCCATATTCAGCAACATGCCTGCTTCAAATTCGACCTGATCTATCTTCACATACTCGATTACGAAGCGGGCTCCAAATAATAGAATTAAGAAAAGACCAAAAAGTTTGCCTGGAATAGGTTTATGATTCTTTTGGTACATGCTCCACAAGAGAATAAAGATCAGCGTATAGGCGATCGCTTCATACATTTGTGCCGGATGCCTAGGGATGTTGTCGATATTGCTGAATACGACTGCCCATGGTAATTCTGTCGGGTTTCCAATTATTTCCGAATTGAAGAAGTTACCCAGGCGGATGAATGCACCGGCAATCGGCACGACTAGCACCAAGCGGTCGGCAAGCCATATGAAGTCGGTTTTGGTATTGCGACAAAAGAGCCACATCGCGGTCAGGATTCCTAAGGCACCGCCATGACTCGCAAGTCCTGTAAAACCAGTCATATGCCAATTGCCGGCAGGATCTTTTTGGAACGGAATAAAAATTTCTAGGATATGATCCTTGTAGTATTCGAAATCGTAAAATAAACAATGCCCTAAACGAGCACCTACTAACGTACCGACGAAAATATAGATCGTAAGCTTGTCTAAAAGGTCTTGAGATTTGTTTTCCTTCTTAAATACCTTTAACATAAAGTAATATGAAGCAGCAAATGCCAATAACCAGCAAACGGAATAATAACGAAGGCCGAAAGAGCCAATTTTAAAGATTTCAGGCTTAGGATCCCAAATTATATAGCTTAATAAATCCTGCATAATTGTGTTTATTGTTCGGTAAAGATAAGCTTTCGGTTTTTATTTTTGCGAAAATTAAGGAAATACTTAATTTGCAAGAATTAACAACAATATGATGGCAAAGAAGAAGATAAAAGAGGAATCTACACCTACCGTTGTGACCGAAGAATCATTAGCTTTTTTTGAAAAATATATCAACAACCCATCGCCGACAGGCTTCGAATGGGAAGGGCAGCGCATGTGGTTAGATTATTTGAAACCATATGTGGACGACACCTATATTGATAACTACGGAACAGCAGTAGGGATCATCAATCCGAAGGCAACCTACAAGGTAGTCATTGAAGCACATGCCGATGAGATTTCCTGGTTTGTAAACTACATCTCGAAGGATGGTTTAATTTACGTTATTCGTAATGGTGGTTCTGATCATCAGATTGCACCCTCCAAACGTGTGAATATCCACACGGATAAAGGTATTGTGAAAGCGGTATTCGGTTGGCCGGCGATTCACACCCGCGCGGGGGAGAAGGAAGAAGCGCCAACCCTAAAGAATATTTTCTTGGACTGTGGCTGCACCTCGAAAGAAGAGGTAGAAGAACTCGGCATACATGTCGGATGTGTAGTGACTTATGAAGACGAGTTTATGGTCTTAAATAACCGTTACTATGTAGGTCGTGCATTGGATAACCGTGCCGGTGGTTTTATGATTGCGGAGGTAGCGAGATTGCTAAAAGAAAACAAGCAGAAACTTCCATTTGGATTATATATCGTCAATTCTGTACAGGAAGAGATTGGGCTTCGTGGAGCAGAGATGATCGCGCAATATATTAAACCCAATGTGGCTATCGTCACGGACGTAACGCATGATACAAATACACCGATGATCAATAAAATTACACAGGGTGATCTAGCCTGCGGTAAAGGTCCGGTGGTATCTTATGCCCCTGCGGTACAGATCAATTTGAATAGACAATTGATCGAAGTGGCGAATAAGAACAATATTCCAATCCAACGTCAAGCGTCTTCCAGATATACTGGAACGGATACCGATGCGTTCGCTTATTCAAATGGTGGGGTACCATCTGCATTGATTTCCTTACCTTTGCGCTATATGCACACAACGGTGGAGATGGTTCATAAAGACGACGTAGATAATGTGATCAAATTGATTTATGAAGTACTACTTTCCATCGAGAAAGATCAGGACTTTAGAACATTTAGTAAATAATAGTAAAAAACCAATTAACCATGGAAGACAATAATGTAAACAACCCGGAAGGTCAAGAGATTAGCATCGAGCTAAACGAAGATATTGCGGAAGGGGTATATTCGAACCTAGCGATTATTACACATTCCAACACGGAATTTGTAATCGATTTTGTGCGCATCATGCCAGGTGTGCCGAAAGCGAAAGTGAAATCTAGAATTGTATTAACTCCAGAGCATGCCAAGCGCCTGATGACCGCGCTGCAAGATAATATTAACCGATTTGAAGGTCAAAATGGAAAGATTGACTCGAAAGATGTCGCATTTCCTCTGAATTTTGGCGGAACAAAAGGCGAAGCGTAAATTTTAGACTTTATAGCAAGGTTTGAGATCGTGGAGATCTCCAATGAATAGAAAGATTAAATGAGTGAAGCTGCCCCAAAAGGGCAGCTTCTATTGTTTTGGAGTTTTTTAGTAAGTCTTAATTTTTAATTATAGGTCTTTCCCAATAGAAAGTCCAATCCTAAATGTCTTGTTAGTTCGGGGTCAATAGCATGGATCGCTGCATAGAGCAATATAGCAACCATGCTGATGAGCATAGGCGCAATAAAACCTTTCGTACCATATACGGAATCTTTTGGATACCCTATTATTGTAATTGAATTCAATCCCGCATATCCTATAAGTCCAATAAGCGTATGTGCAGATAGTAGTCGACCTTTCGTTTCAAGTTTCTTGAATAAATCAAATACAATTTCCTGATATTGATTTACGAAAAGCAAAAAAAGAATGCAATAAAACAAGGTTATCATTGCAAATCCGACTTTACCAACTCTTATGAAATTCAAGATTTGTAGAACGGATCCAAAAAAAACTCCAAAAATTATAGTGAATAACGCTATTGTCCTATCGGAATACAGGTTGTAGCTTGTTTTAGATTCTGTATGATTAATATCTTCTTTAGGAAGCCACCTGTCAAGTCCTAGTACAGGCACTTCTTCTGGATAATCGTTCTCTGCCAAAAGTTTCGTATTGATCAGATCATCGATTCTTTTGCTTTCTGATTCTGAAAATTTATGCCCCCTTTCGATTAAGATTTCCTTTGCATACTTAATGGCATCGGAAACTTTTCTGCTTTGAGGCTGCAGGAACAACAATAATTCGTTATCAGACAGCTTTTCCAATAGGTGCTTTTTTACCATTCTTTTTTACATATGTTTAATTCGATATTTTTGAAAGTTATAGAAAATTTAATTATTAAATATATACTATTTATTTGTACAGAAAATGGTTGTTTGTTTTAGCAATATCTCATATCACTATGAGAAACTTACATTTGGGGGATGTGAAGTTGGCTTTGAAGGTGGAAATCAGAATAGAATGCTCAAAAACCAAGAATCTCTTATTGATAGCGGACTTGTAGATGGTAAATTTAATTAATATAAGTTTGTTTCAGTAGATACGACTTATACGATACCCCCCAAAAGGTATAGAAATTACACCTGAAATATTTCACCCAAACTTTTTAAAGTTCTCAAAATCTTTGCGTTTAGCTCTATCTAATCCATTCGTTAAAACGATGATTATTATCCATTTGGTAAGGCAAAAGCTATTGTAGTATCTGCTGTAAATAAATATCTTTACAATGGAAATGAAGTGCAAGAGGAACTAGGAGGACAGCAGGATTACGGATTTAGATTCTACGATGCCGAGATTGGGAGATGGAATGTAATAGATCCACTTGCTGAAGTTCATCAAAATCTCAGTCCTTATATCATGTTATGAATAATCCAATTAGTTTTATGGATCCATTGGGATTAGATACTGTACGGGCTGGTGATATGGATAAGGATAAATGGAAAGATTTTGACACTAAAAAAGATGTAATAGACATAGAAGAGGTTGACGGTAGGCATTAAGTCAGGTAAAATATTTCAAAATACTAAAGCTTTTGCAAACTCCGCAGGAAAATTACTTAGTAAAGTAGGAGCTGTTGGAACTGTGCTATCTGTTGGAGTAATAGTATATGAACTTGAAAACAAAACATGGGATGCATATACAGTTGTTAATGGAACTTTATTAGTTGGAGCGGGAGTTGCTACTGCATTTGGAGCTCCTGTTGTATTAACAGGAATTGCTATTTATGGAGTGGGAGATTATTTTTTCGATTTTAGTGATAAAATAGAGAAAGCGGTTGGTAGAACATCACCTATTTGGAGAGATTAATAAAAAAAACATGTTAATTCAAAGTTTATATTTATCACAATGGTTCGCAGGGAAAAATAAAAAAGTGATATTATCAGGCACATCATTTTTGTTTTTAACTCAAATTAGCTTCATTTTAGTCTCATTGTATTTAGTTATAATAAAATTATGCGCACTAAATATTGCTCCAAAAATGAGTGCTTTGTTTGTTGTAGTATGTGTATCATTTATTATGTTCGGTTTTAGAAATTACATCGAACGTAAAATAATTAAGAAAGGCCTTCTTAATACTCTTTATTTTAAGAAACATCATCATTTTAAATACAGGATTTTTCCGTTAACAATTTTTGTTTTAAGTTATTTATCTGTTTTTGTTGTTGCAATTATATTTTATAGATGATCTTAAAATTAAAAGCCAAACTTAGGTCTTACACTTTAATCGAAATATTGGTAGTTTGTTTTAGCAATATCTCATATCACTATTAGAAACTTACATTTGGGGGATGTGAAGTTGGCTTTGAAGGTGGAAATCAGAATAGAATGTTCAAAAACCAAGAATCACTTAATGATAGCGGGCTTGTAGATTGTAAATATATCAGCTATTATCCAAAAATGATAATTATCACATTTGGATAATCTAGGGTTGTTTTATATTTGCTTTAGCTACTAAAAGGTTTAATAGCGTATAGACTTTATTCATTACGCTAAAAAGTAAAACTTATTTCCGTTGTAGTTGGAACCTGCAAGGGGAATTAAAATCTAATAAAATATGAACAATCAGGTCTTGAATAGTAATGGTGCTGAAATAGAAATCGAGGCGTTTCACCCAGGTGAATTACTATTAGAAGAGATAGAATATCGCCAAATTCAAAAAAAGGATTTTGCAAAACAGATTGGTATCTATCCTAACAATTTAAGTCTCATTTTCGCAGGAAAGAGAGATATTTCCGCGCACCTTGCCATAAAAATTGGTAAAGCACTCGGTACCTCAGGCGAGTTATGGTATAACATGCAATCTGCATTTAATTTCCAAAAAGCAATGCAGGAAGAATGCAAAAACGCTTAAAATTTATTTAATAATCCATATGAGAGCCTCGTTTAAGCGGGGCTTTTTATTATTGCAAATAGCTAAAGAACACTAATCTTTCAATCGCTTAAATTCATATACGCAAACTTCAATACACGGTATTGCATTCAGAACAAGACGGTTATTGTCTGCAAAACCCATGCTATATTTATAATCTCGTAAATCTATTTCAGTATTTGTCTTATTACAATCAAAAGATATTGATAGTATATTTCGTTTATTTTCAGGCTCTGATGCGTCTTCAACAACAAAGTATTTCCCCTCACAGGAAATTCGCGAATCAGTAGAGTTACCTAAAGAGTCAAAAGAAATAACATAATTTTCACTAGTTTTATCTTGTGTCACATAATTTCCCCAACTATCAACAGTAACATACTCGACTAATTTCCATTTGCCAACAATACCAACTTTATCGTTCCCGGTAGCATACTCATTCGTCTCATCTTCTTCTTTGGTACATGAGGTAAAAAGTAACAGTAGCGCAAATAAATACAACTTATTCATTTGATAATTTTTAAGGTTTATAATTAGTTAGTTTGAAAATAAGGATATTGCTATATGTTTAGAGTTTTTCTTGTCAAATAATATTGTTTAATGTCAAGATTTTTTGCTTCGAATACTTTTCAAAATATTCATTAGATCCGTCGATTTCCTATGCCGGATTAACATTAGTTGATTATTTAAGTTGTTTGAATTTTCGAGTAGTGGCAACTCTTATTTATAAGTAAGGCAAACGTTAAATACGGTAATCTAACCTCCTGATTTTAAACTAAAAGAAGATCCTGCAATTAACAATCTAGGCTTTTTTTTAAAAACGCTCATCAATTCAATAGTGTTTTTATATCCCTCAAATATTATTACGAATAAAGGCTTAGAAGTAGACGTAATAAGTTTTCATCGTCCATTTGTCGAAACTAGTTCGACACTAAACCCTTATTAACCCAATTCAAACCCAATACAAAACCAAATCAAAACCGTCTGGAAAGGGCTTTTATTTGGGTTAGTAAGAGCTATACATTTGCTTTAACTAATCGCATTTCCAATAGAATATGGATACAGGCCGCTTCAGAAAATCTAATAATTTAAAGTAGAGTAATCTCTGGCAGCTAAACTAAAAGCCAAAGTTTCAATTCCAGTAAACTCAAATTCAGGCTAAGACTTTAACTTTTCCTTCTGCTAATCCATTGAAAATTAAGATATCCGTAAAAATAAAATCTCCGTTGGTTCGAATTTTTATATTTTTGCAGGGTTCAAAATCATCATCATTTAACGGCTAAAAACTCAATTCTGACCCAATAAGTGGAATGGCTTTTGTATTATATTCGGTAACATATGGATATTAAAGTAAGGAACCTAAGTAAGAGAGATTACAAGGATTTGAAGACTTCCATGGAGGAAGCTTATCATGGATTAGTAGGAGATGCCTGGACGAAGGAGAATATTGTCGATTTGATCGATATATTTCCGGAGGGGCAAATTGCAGTGGAGGTAAATGGAAAGGTGGTAGCTTGTGCGCTATCCATTATTATCGACTCGAGCAAAACCAATATATACGATAAATACTACTCGATAATCGACGACGGAAAGTTCGATAAGCACGATTATGAAGGGGATACCATGTATGGTATCGAGGTCTTTGTGCATCCGGATTTCCGCTCATTACGATTGGGTAGACGTTTATATGATGCGCGAAAGGAGTTATGTGAGGAAATGAACCTGCAGCGTATTGTTGCCGGCGGACGTATTCCGAACTATCATAATTACGCGGATTCGATGACACCGCGTACTTATATTGAGAAAGTGAAGCGCAAGGAAATTTATGACCCAACGCTTACGTTTCAGCTTTCCAATGACTTCCACGTAAAGAAAGTGCTAAAGAACTACCTGCCTGAAGACACTGAGTCGAAGGAAGTGGCGACGTTATTGGAGTGGAACAACATCTACTATGAGCCAGACTCGCGTTCGGGCTCTGCCTCTAAGCGTACTATTCGTTTGGGCTTGGTGCAATGGCAAATGCGTTTGTTCAAGGACCTGCAGGAGTTTTATGACCAAGTAGAATTCTTCGTTGATACCGTAAGTGATTATGGTACAGACTTCATCATGTTTCCGGAATTTTTCAATACCCCATTGATGAGCCCGTATAATGAGTTACCGGAGCGTATGGCGATGGAGAAACTTGCCGAACATACCAAGGAAATCATTGAAAAGATACAGCAATTCGCAGTCTCTTACAACGTCAATATTATTGCCGGTTCGATGCCGTTGATGGAGCGAGGTAAGTTATACAACGTCTCTTATTTATGCCATCGTAACGGTAGCTTAGACTCGTATAAGAAGGTGCATATTACGCCTAATGAGATGCGGTATTATGGTTTGGTCGGCGGAAATGAGATTAAAGTTTTCGATACAGACTGTGGTAAGATTGGATTATTGATCTGTTATGACGTGGAATTCCCTGAGCTAGGTCGTATTCTGGCAGATCAAGGGATGCAGATCCTATTTGTACCTTTTATGACGGATACGCAGAACGGTTATATCCGTGTCCGCTCTTGTGCACAGGCACGAGCGATTGAAAATGAATGCTATGTGGCTATTGCAGGTTCGGTGGGCAACTTGCCGAGAGTGAATAATATGGATATTCAATATTCCCAATCGGCCGTATTTACGCCTTCCGATTTTGCGTTCCCAAATAATGCAATCAAGGCCGAAGCAACACCAAATACCGAGATGGTATTGATTGCGGACGTCGATTTATATGCCTTGAAGGATCTGAACGAATACGGAACGGTGAAGATCTTACGCGACCGTCGAAAAGATCTTTATGAAGTGAAGCTTTTAAAAGATTAGTATAAAAATAAAGAGCCATAGTTGAATATGGCTCTTTATTTTTATCCTGATTTCTGATTATCCTCGTTTCAAAACCGATTGCTTATAATTCCCGTACCCAGATATTTCTAAAGCTTACTAAATCGCCATGATCTTGGAGCGATATGGAGCCGGGTCCATGTACTCTTAACTTAGGTAGACCAATGTACTCTGTTGTTCCTTGCAGTTCTGTATTATATTGAACCACGACACCATTGTGCAATAATGTAACCTGCCCTCTTTTGATTAGATGTCCGTCCTTATTGAACTTTGGTGCTGTATATAAAAGATCATAGGTATGCCATCCGTCGGCAGGTTTACGCGCTTCGACCAAGGGAGGTGCTTGTTTATATAAACTGCCCGCTTGTCCGTTCACATAAGTTTTATTATCGTCATTGTCTAAGATTTGGATTTCGTAGGCTCCATCGCTCAGGAATAGTCCGCTGTTGCCGCGACCTTGTCCCTCACCTTTGATAACTTCGGGGCTTTTCCATTCGATATGCAATTGCATATCGCCGAATTTGCGCTTCGTTTGAATTCCGCCGGTCTTTGGAGTTACCGTCAGTACACCATTCTTGATGGTCCATTGCGGCGCGCTGGATTTATCTTTCTCGCTTACCCATTCGTTTAAGTTACTGCCATCAAATAATACGATTGCATCGCTAGGGGCAGCGTTGGCTTGCGTCGTTACCACACGAATTTTTGGTTCATAGAATTCGGTATCCTGCGGTTGAAATTTAGTCTGCGCGTTCGTGGTAAAGGCCAAGCCTACTAACGCTAATATCATGCTGAATCTGTTCATAGGTTTAAGTTAATTTAGGTTAATATAAGAAATATGTCTAATTTTATCTTAAAATATCCGCTTAAACTTTTGATAATGGCTCAGATAACACAGAAAATCGCACTCGATAACGTACGTTTCTTTTCACCTATTGGCTTCTACGAAGAAGAACAATTATTAGGGAACGAGTTTTTTGTGAATGTATCTGTGAGCTTCCCCTTCAAAAATCCAGATGCCGAAGACCTTAACAATACCCTCAATTACGAAGATTTATATCGGATACTAGCCGAAGTGATGAGCCCCCGCCGGAAGTTACTGGAGTCCGCAGCTGAAGATATACTCAATAAGTTATTAGAAGGCTATGCTTATTTGGAGCAAATTGATGTTAGCATTAAAAAGATGAATCCTCCTTTTGGTGGCGATTTGGCGAACTCGGTAGTCTCACTTTCCTTTCAACGTTAAACTTTTATTACCTCATATTAAACCGAATAATTTTTGCGTTATCTTCTAGAAAGAAGAGCGCTTAACTGTTTTGTTCGGACATTTTGACTTGTTAAAACCTTGTTTAAGTGTCAAAATAGCAGTTTGTTGCTTCTAAATTCGCTTGGTACATAAGTTGAATAGTAGCTAGTGTATTTGATTTTAAAAAATAAATAAGTAAAAAATATAAGGAGGAAATATAAAATGGCATTAATTAAATTACCTGGAAAATCTTACAACACTGATGCAGTGAACCCATTTGTTAACAACGTGTTTGACAATTTATTCAACGATTCATTTATTTCTGATCGTTTAGTAACTCGAGTTCCTGCAGTAAACATTACAGAATCAGCAGAGGCATTCAGCATTGAAGTGGCAGCTCCTGGTTTACAAAAATCAGATTTCAAGATCAATGTGGATAAGAACATTATCTCGATTTCTGTAGAAAAACAAGAAGAAAAAGTAGAAGAAGGAAAAGTTTATAGCAAAAAGGAATTTAGCTATACATCTTTCTCAAGATCCTTCACTTTACCGGAAATTGTTGACTATTCGAACATCGATGCCGTTTATGAAAATGGCGTGTTAGAAGTTAAAATCGGTAAAAAAGAGGAAGCGATCGTAGCAAAGAGACTTATAGAGGTTAAGTAAGAAGATTAGTTGTGGTTAGTTGAAGAAGGGCCGTCTGTTAGACGGCCCTTTGTTGTTATTTGTCATTTGAATGTCTTAAGATTAAAGAATGCTTTTATTACTTAACGGTGTTAAGTAGTTTTGTTTGGTATAAATAGAAATGAAAGACAAAAAACAAAAGCATAAAGAAGATCTTAAGTTGGCCATTTTAGAGGCCGCGAAGAAGTTGTTTGTACAGGAAGGGTATGAGGCTACGTCTATTCGGAAGATCGCCAAGGAAATCGAATTTAGCCCCACAACCATTTACCTATACTATAAAGACAAGAATGATATTGTTTATGCCTTACATCAAGAGGGATTTCAACTCCTACGTCAGCAGTTTATGGCTTTGGATTCGGTTGATGATCCTTTTCAACGATTCAAGGCGCTAGGGCGTAATTATATTGATTTTGCCTTCCGTAATCCTGATTATTATCAGGTTATGTTTATGATGAAAGAGCCCATGGAATTCTTGGATGCTAACTGTATCGAGGAGCAATGGCCCGAAGGAGAACGTGTGTTTGACTTTCTGCGCCTGACTATCGCTCAGTGCCAGGAGCAAGGATGGTTTAAAGATAAGGAAACGGATTTAGTTGCATTTCAAGCTTGGGGTGCCGTACATGGTCTTGTTACGCTCTACCTGTCAAATCATTTAAGTAAAATAACTGAAACGCTAGAGATGCAGTACACTGTAAGGGATTTAGTTAATAAAACCTTTGAAGTTTATGTGTCTTTTATAGAGCAGACAAAATAAAAAAAAATTAAATCACAACTTAACACTGTTAATAATGAAAACCTTTCTTATACAGTTTTACAGCATAGCCTTTTTTATATTGCTAGGACTTCCCTCTAAAGCACAAGAGCCCATCCTTGACCAATATATAAGGCAGGGTTTGGATAGTAACTTGGTGTTGATCGAAAAGGATCTTTCTTTGAAGAAGGCTATGAACGGATTGGAGGTCGCACGAAGCATGTTTCTACCAAACATTACGTTTGATTTGACCTATTCGCATGCCGATGGCGGTAGATCAATTGACTTACCGATTGGGGATATGCTAAATCCAGTCTACGCTACGCTCAACCAACTTACCAATTCGCAGAACTTCCCGCAAATCGAAAACGAACAGATCAACTTCTTGCCCAAAAACTATTACGACGCAAAAATTAGAACGGCGGTCCCTATCATCAATACGGATATCAAACATAATCGCACGATTCGCGAGACGATGGTAAAGATGTCGAAGCGCGAAATAGAATTATATCAACGTGAGCTCGTAAAAGATATTAAAGTGGCTTATTTTAATTATTTGAGTGCGTTGGATGCCGTTGCTATCTATAAGAATGCAATCGTCTTAGCAGGTGAGGGAAAACGGGTGAACGAGAAGTTACTGGAAGCGGGAAAAGGCTTGCCGGCCTATGTCATCCGTGCAAACGCCGAGATTGCGCAACATGAGGCTAAGTTGGCTGAAGCCGAACAGCAATTGCGCAATGCACAGTATTATTTCAATGCGCTGCTGAATCGTCCCGCAGACGCTGCTATTGATCTTATCCTCCAAAATAAGGATTTGCAATCCCATGGCGAGGCTTTAGCCGTGGAAGTTGATGGACGGGAAGAATTGAAGTCACTCAACGATAATCTCGAAATTCAGGAAACTATGCTCGCGATGAGCAAACAGGTTTTTGTTCCTAAGTTGAGTGCGTTTCTTGACTTGGGTTCGCAGGCGGAAGGTTTGCGCATCAATAGCAACTCTCAATATTATATGATCGGCGCTCAGCTCAGCTTTCCCATCTTCGCAGGGAATAGAAACCGCTTAAAGATTCAGGAAAATCAAATCGCTGTCGCGGAGGCGCAGAATAAATTGGATCAGGCACGACAACAATTGGAGCTAGCTGCAAGTGTGGCAAAAAATGAACTGATCGCGACCCAAAAGAACTTTGAGAGCTCAAAAGTTCAATTAGATGCTGCAGCTACATACCAACGATTGATACAGCGCGGGTTTAACGAGGGAGTCAATACTTATCTAGAGACGATAGACGCGCGATCGCAATATACCAACGCTAAATTGGCTAACAACATCGCGGCATACAAACTATTATCCGCTATGGCAAAATTCGAGAGAGAAACTGCAAGCTATCCATTAAACTAATCAAGACATGAGAACAACACTAACAAGCATAGCATTCGGAATATTTTTATTGAGCAGCTGCCATCAGGCAGAACGTACTGCAGGGATTCCGGTTCAGGATACTATTCCGGTAAAACTGGTTCCCTTGCAGCAGAACGGAACGATAAGTGTGGTGGAAGCCACCGGCGTTTTTACAACAGATGATGAAACGTTATTAGGATTTAAGAATGGCGGCGTTATCTCGCGTATATTCGTCAAAGAGGGCGATGCTGTTCGTAAAGGACAGGTATTAGCGGCAGTACATACTTCCGAGGTAGATGCGAAGGCCGGTCAAGCACGATTGGGTGTGGAAAAGGCTAGGAGAGATTATGAGCGAGCGGAAAAACTCTACAGAGATAGCGTAGCTACCCTGGAACAATTGCAGAATGCAAGAACCGCTTTAGCGGTGGCACAGGAAGACCTTAAATCAGTAGGATTCAATCAACAGCAATCACAGATACATTCTCCAGTTTCTGGATTTGTATTGGCGAAATTGGCTAATGAAGGGCAGGTTGTGGGACCCGGTACTCCGGTTCTACAGGTTAATGGCGCTAGCAACGGCACCTGGATGCTGAAAGTTGGAGTAAGCGACAGCCAATGGCCGCAGATTAAGGTGGGCGATAAAGCGACCATTCAGACGGATGCCATTCCGAATAATACCCTAGCGGCTGCGGTTGCTAAGAAGTCCGAAGGTTTAGATCCTCAGTCAGGAACATTTACTATTCATGTGGCGCTTCAAGGCAAACCTGCCGGGAAACTAGCCTCCGGGGTATTTGGTAAATCGCAGATTGCAGTAAGCCAGAGCAGCGCTAGCAAAGGCTGGCGTATCCCATTCTCTTCCTTATTAGATGGCAATGGAGCGGAGGGCTATGTCTTCATTAGTAAAGATGGAAAGACCGCCAGAAAGCAGAAAGTCAAAGTCGCTTCTATGGAGAAGGATGAGGTGCTTATTGAATCGGGATTGGAAGAGGCAGGCGCATTGATCGTATCCGGATCGCCCTATTTACAGGATGGCTCTCCAATTAAGGTGATAAAATAGGAGGATTGGACATGAGCTTAATTAAATATCCCATAAAGAACTATCAATTCACCATGATTATGTTGCTTATGATCACGTTAGTAGCTGCGACCTCCTTGCTCACCATGCCGAGGGCAGAGGACCCAGATATGATAGCCGTCAGCTTCCCGGTCATTGTTGTTCAGCCTGGGACGAACCCCAAGGATATGGAGCAATTAATTGTAAAGCCTTTGGAAGCTCGATTCTATGCGTTGGACGATATCAAAAGAATAAAAACGACCATCAATAATAGCGTGGCTTTTTTCTTTGTCGAATTCGAGTACGGAACGGATTATGATGATAAATATCAGGAATTGGTGCGTGAGCTGAACGCTGCAACTCCGGAGCTTCCGGAGAATATCTACAGCATGGAAGTGCAAAAGATCGATCCTACCAATGTATCGGTCATTCAGCTTGCGCTTGTTTCGGAAAATGCTTCTCAGACGACGATCAAGGAGCTTGCTGATAAATTGAAACAAGATCTGGAGAAGGTTAAAGCATTAAAGGAAGTTGAGATATCGGGGCTTCCGGATCAGCAAATCCGTATTGACATCGATCAGGCGAAAATAGCGGAACTCGGCATTCCAATGAATCGTATTATCCAATCGGTTCAGAGTGAGAATCAGAATATCCCGGCCGGCTCTGTCATTGCGGGCGACAAAACGTTCAGCGTCAAGACATCTGGCAATTACCAGCAGATTGATGATATCAAAAATACAATCGTTGCCAGCGGGCAGGGTAAGAATATTACTTTGAAGGAAGTAGCCAGTGTTTATCCAACGTTCGGAACGAATAACCATATCACACGTCTGAACGGTTATAACGCGGTATTGATCAATGCCGCTCAGAAAATAGGGATGAATATTTCTGATACTCAGAAGGAATATCAGAAGGTCTTAGATAAGTTTGAACAATCGCTTCCCGATAATGTCGATATGATCGTGAATTTCGATCAGGCAAACAATGTCAACAAGCGATTGAGTGGGCTGGGTATTGACTTTGCCATCGCGATCGTATTGGTGCTTTTCACGCTCTTACCATTAGGAACGCGCGCCTCCCTTGTCGTAATGATCGCTATTCCGCTTTCACTCGGGCTGGGGGTTATCGCGATGAACTCTTTCGGATACTCTTTGAACCAGTTGAGTATCGTAGGTTTCGTTGTTGCCCTAGGGCTAGTCGTGGATGATAGCATAGTCGTCGTTGAGAATATAGAGCGCTGGATGCGCGAAGGTTATAGCCGTTTGGAGGCTTCCATCAAAGGGACCGAACAAATAGCTTTAGCGGTCCTGGGCTGTA
Source organism: Sphingobacterium sp. UBA6645 (assembly GCF_002455685.1). Taxonomy (NCBI): domain Bacteria; kingdom Pseudomonadati; phylum Bacteroidota; class Sphingobacteriia; order Sphingobacteriales; family Sphingobacteriaceae; genus Sphingobacterium; species Sphingobacterium sp. UBA6645. Next base: position 3,139 of record NZ_DKLH01000017.1, on the reverse strand, counting down.
CGGTTACTCTGGTTATTGCATTTATGCCATTAGTTTTTATGCCCGAAATGGCGGGTGAATTTATCCGTAGCATGCCGATTGCCGTCATTACTTCCGTAATCGGCTCCATGCTGATCGCCCTATTGGTGGTTCCTTTCTTATCCAGCAAACTCCTCAAACCGCATGAGCATGAAGGAGGAAACGCGATTCTGCGTGGTATGCAGAATATCATTCATAAGAGCTATGGTGTATTTTTGGATAAAGCGCTGAAACATCCTGGAAGAACCACCCTGATAGCACTTGCGATATTCTTAGGCTCTTTAGCTTTGATTCCCGTAGTTGGTTTTAGTTTGTTCCCACCTTCGGAAAAGCCTCAATTTATGATTCATATCAGTAGTGAGTTGCAGGATAACATACATACGACGAATCGTATCAGCAGAGAGATCGAGAAGGAGCTTAAAGCGATGGACGATGTGAAGTACTTTACGACCAATGTCGGCAAAGGGAATCCTCGGGTTTACTACAATATGCAACAGGGCCAGGAGAATGTTTCCTATGCGGATATATTCGTCCAATTGCATGAGGATGTAAAGTCCAGCGATAAGATTCAGATCATCGAGAACTTGCGGAAGAAATGGACGCCTTACTTAGGTGCGAAGGTGGAAGTGCGAAACTTTGAGCAGGGCGTGCCGGTCATTTCGCCCGTGGAGATACGTATTTTCGGAGATAATCTAAATACGTTGCGCTCGCTAGCAGCGAAAGCGGAACTATTGCTGAAGAATACTCCTGGAGCGGAGTATGTGAACAACCCAATCAAGAACAACAAGACAGATATTCGGGTAAATATTAATCGGGAGAAGGCGATGGCCTTAGGCGTGCCGACTTCTTCTATCGATCAGACCATTCGTGTGGCATTGGCGGGCTATCAGGTAGGCACATATTCAGATCCTGATAAGGACGACAATGATTATGATATCATCGTTTCTGTTCCTCGCGCGCAGGATGCCACCCTCGAAACGCTAGAAGGGATCTTCGTGGACAATGTCGCAGGGCAGGCCATTCCACTTTCGCAACTCGCTAGTCTCGAGTTCGAAGTTTCGCCTTCTAATATCTATCATATCGATAAGGAACGTACGGTGTCGGTGAACTCCTTTGTGCAGAAGGGCTATAATAACGATGAGGTCATCAACGCAGTCATTGAACAGATGGATAAATTCCCTTTTCCTGCGGGCTATAGCTATGAAATGGGCGGCGAAGTCGAAAGTAGAGAAATGGCTTTTGGAGGCTTTGGAACCATTATCCTGATTACCGTCTTTATGTTTATCGCCGTACTGATTTTAGAGTTCAAAACCTTTAAAAGTACATTGATCGTGCTTTCTGTTATTCCATTAGGAATTGTAGGAGCTGTGCTCGCCTTGCTCGTTACTGGAAATACGCTCTCCTTCGTAGCGACGATCGGTATTGTTGCGCTTGCTGGTATAGAAGTGAAGAATACCATCCTTTTGGTCGATTTTACCAATCAATTGAGAAGGGAAGGGACGGAGTTGAATGAGGCTATCGAGAAAGCGGGGGAGATTAGGTTTCTTCCTATTATATTGACTTCGCTCACCGCGATCGGCGGTTTGATGCCGATAGCATGGTCGTCAAATCCTTTGATCTCACCGCTAGCGATCGTAATGATTGGTGGCTTGATCAGTTCGACATTGTTGTCCCGAATCGTGACGCCGGTTGTTTATAAGCTGATTCCACCAAAAATTGAATTGGAAGAAGCGGAGAGTAAGGAATAAATAAGCTTGGATGAGGCTTCGTTAGTTGCACAGGCTTTACAGTAGAGATTTAGTTAAAAGAAAAATGCCTGAATAGTATGGGTGTAGGCACTAACTATTCAGGCATTTTCTTTTTAGCGATTTACTTCGCGTCGTAGTATTTCTGTACTTGATCCCAATTTACGATAGACCAGAAGTTTCCTACATAATCAGGACGTTTGTTTTGATATTTCAAATAATAAGCATGCTCCCAAACGTCTAAGCCCAAGATTGGCTTACCTTGTAGTGCCACGCCTTTCATTAAAGGATTGTCTTGATTTGGCGTTCCGCCAACTTTCAACTTGCCATTTTCTACAACCAACCATGCCCAACCCGATCCGAATTGTGAAGTTGCAGCTTTAGCAAATTGCTCTTTAAATTGATCGAATCCACCAAAATCTTTGTTGATAGCTTGTAATAGCGTTCCGCTAGGTTTATTATCAGCCTTTGCCGGGCGCAATAACTTCCAGAACATCGCATGATTAAAGGCACCGCCTGCGTTGTTTCTTAATTTCGCACTGTATTTGTCCATGGACTTGAATATGCTCTTTGCATCTTTTGCTTGAACTTTCTCTTCTACGATAGCATCATTCGCATTTTTTACATAAGCGCCATAATGTCTCTCGTAATGTATCTGCATGGTTTGCGCATCGATAGCCCCTTCTAATGCATTAAATGCATAACCAAGCGGTTCCATCTCGAACTTAAATGCTGTTTGTCCCAACCCTAAAAGGCTCTCAGTCGCACCGGTGTTTTTTGCAATTAACACCCCTGCAGCTAATCCTAAGCTATTTTTGATAAAATTTCTTCTGTTTGCCATTTTATAATTATTAGTTTTTTATTCGTTCAATTTATTTAGAAAGATGTTCTAAAGATAATTGTTAAAACATTCAAAGCATTATTAAATTATTATGAATTCGTCACAATAACGTCATTTGGAATATTATTGAATTTCGATAAATAGGAATTGTATGAGATCGACTATGACTCATTGCTTTTTCTTTATTCATGCACAGCCTTTGTTTAACCCAATCAAACCCAATTCGAAGCGGCTTTCATTGGGTTGTTAATGGGAAGAGAAAGGGTTTTACAAAGGGTTTAAGTGAAACAAATTCAAAGCTAAATAACTTGAGAGTGCATGGTATATATATTTTCTAAGTCACAAAAAAGAAGGTGTCTAAAAAGGCACCTTCTTCTGTTTTATAGCTTTTGCGATTTCATTACTGTTTTCATTTTTGAGTTTTAAGCAGTAAGTCGATATTTGATAGTTTTAACGCTCCTGACGTCAATTTGTATTGTATATAGTGTTTTATCGCTATAACGATTCTCAAAGAAGACATCGTGTGGCAAGTTGT
>NZ_DKLH01000064.1:0-8921 GCF_002455685.1 Sphingobacterium sp. UBA6645 | reverse complement strand
AAAATCACCTATAATGATTAAAGGCATTCGGTACTGAGCAAATTTTTGGAGTATCTCACCTGCAATTTTGGTTTTTAAATCAAAAAAATCCGGCGTAATGCTTTTTTCATGAATAAGAATCTTATCAAATCCCTGATAGTATAGATCGCCCAATAGATCCAATCCGTCTTCGACAGATCTTAAAATAATTTCGTCAGAAATAATTTCAGCTATTTTTAAACTGTTGGTATGGTGTGTTTCAATTGTCATTCTCATATCATTTTTTTAAATGGTTCGTATCTGTACCGCTTACTAAGCTAATTAATTACAAACATCTGAAAATAAGATGATTAATTTTACTAATGTCGGTAAATACATACTTTTGGCACCGTTGGTCTCTGCAATTTTCTCATTAAATGTCAAGAATTTTCTAAGACATCTTTCGCTGTTTGCTCACCAAGTTGTTCGGCTAGTCCAAACAGAAACCCTTCTGTTCCGCGTATATAGCATAGCCGACAGATGTTCTGGTAGTTAACCACCTCTCCAACGAGTTCAGCGCCGAGTTTTAAAAGTCGGGATAACAGTTCTTCAATATTATCCACCCTGAACATAATACGAAGATAGCCAAGCGAAACAAAGAATCCAATGGGAGTCGAGTTTGATTATGCAGAGGCCTTTCAAAAGCTTGGATCGAGAAGGTCTTAATTAGGCGCTAAAATAATTGATGACCGACTCTCACAACCGGTGACCCGTAGATTTCAGGCACTACGGTGGTTTGTTCATCCCAATGGCATGGTATAGCGAAGGTATCTACTGCTTTCATTCGGACGAGGCGGCGCCAACGCCGGACAACAACGATTCGCTCCGTTAAACTTGTCGGCTCATAATGTATCTGTTGACAAAGTAGGACACATTTTGTGACCAATCAACAAACATATGGAAGTCAGATTTCCGGGACGGGCTTGGTTATATTGATAGAAAACATAGCGCGATAATCCATGGAATTTAAACCCATCGGTTTTGCTGCCGAACGTCCTTTACACACATGGTGCAGAAGGTGTGGTCGAAGGAATCATGCCGATGCAAAACCACAGTTCCAGCATGTATAAACATCAAAAAAAACGTATTTATCGAAGACCAGCGGGAGCACGGACCTTGGATCTTGCAACATCCAGCAGGGCAACGAGTTGTCTTTTTAGCGTATCGTCCATTAGGTCACCCTACGCAATTTTGGAGCACGATGAAACTCCCTATGGAGAGGCTCGGCGACCTAACGAGAGAACAACTTAGGGCTTTAGCTGTTATCCCATAAAAACCTATGACAACAATCAAAGACATCACCACCTTTTGCGAAACGACCAATGCGGGCGTAAGGGGAGCTGAGTTCACTGGAACCTCTCAAACGGGCCGGATCATTCGTGGCTACCTACAATTTTATGATGACCGTACCAACTTTGAAATCTTGACGCCCAATTTAAATTCGAGCAAGAACAAAGCGATTATTTGGCAGTACTTGCTAAATCAGTACCCAAAGCCGTGGAATGCCGAAAACACGCAGTCTTAATTTCCGGAAAACCGCGGTGCCCAGAGCCCCTGAAATCGCGCAGATCACGAGATAGATGAATGCAATATATTTCTCTAATAGCGGCAGGAGACGAACCTCTGACCAACTGCCAAAACTCAATTGCGATCTCAGCTTTAGAGCAGTACAGAAATGTTACAACCCGAACGCCCAACAACCCTGATTGATGCTCCCAAGTGGGCAAAAAAAGTATCGCATAAAAAAAACTCTGTATTATTGTCTAAGAGAGAATAAATAAACGCTTAAGAATATGTCGGGTGGAATGCGCAGCAATAGAGTTCCCAATAGCGACCAATCTTTATAGTAGTTAATTTAAAAAAGAACTTAGTAAAAAGAAAAAGATCGTCTTTTTGGCGATCACCTCCGCATTAAGTTTCCCTTGTTGGTAATGGTTAGTTAAAGCGTTCTGATCAATCTTCACTTTCGTCTGCTTCGACTTTTTGTTGAGTCTTTCCGTTGATTAACGACTCTATTAGTGTATGAGTGATTCTTGCTAGTGCAGGACCTGTTTTCGAAGTTGTTCTCGTCAAACCGAAAATCTCGAAAGCATTTGGGTTTTGTTATTATAGATCCGGTAATAAGAAACTCCTGAAAAATGGAAACGGCCGACCTACTTACAAGGAAAAAGGATTACAGTCTTTACTTAGGCTTCTCATCAGTTCTTCAATTATTTTTCTACCCTCGGGTTTCACTCTAAACCAAAGGCTTGTGGAATTCGTTTCTGAGGAAATATGATAATCCCCGTCAAGATATCTGTAGTAGATTACATCCTCCGCGGAATACTTAATTTCACCTTGATCCTCGATCTCTAGCAAGGAGGTTGGAAATTTTATTACATTTTCACCGGTTTTTCCGATGGTTTTATGGAAAATCTGAACCTCGCACTCGGTTACTACAACTTCTGTGACTGCGTTAATATCCTTACTTGGTGTTACGTATTTTTCTAACTGCTCTCGCAGCTGTAGGCGTCTGGTGTCGGGCTTTCCGTTTTTGAAAAAGACCAAGGGATCCCCCTCCATTACACCTCCTGCATACTTTTCGACACTTCTTAATTCGCCGGTTTCAAAAAACAGTTTTGCTTCGCCTTCTATTCGATTATTCACGTATTGCATAACCCACTCGACATTGCCATTGCCGTGGTAAGTTTTCAGCTCACCATGTTGCATATCATCTAAATAGTGGGTTATCACTTTGAGTTTCCCGCTCTCCGTATAAAGCCTACCCTCTCCATGCATTTTCCCGCCTTTCATAGTCGTAACCGATTTAAGCTTGCCATTCTCATAGTTCGTCTTTATCTGCCCCTCGGGTTCTCCGTTCTTCATATAGGCAATAGACTTTAAATTGCCGTTCTCGAAATAGGAAAAGGCTTCCCCTTCAATCTTCCCATTTACATAGCTACGAATGATATATGGGTTCCCATTTTCGTAATAATGAGTCCACTTCCCAGCGTTTTCTCCAGATGGTGTTTTAAAGCCTGAGGTTTTTAACTGACCGTTGTCGTAATATTCTGTATATTCTTTGTTTTGGGCAATGGACACGAATGTCAGCAACAACAATGCTCCTAGTAGGATCGATTTTATTTTCATATGATGTACATTATAGAGTCCTTTTTGCGACCGCCTATTTATACTGATCGATAATTGGCTATAGCTGGTCTATTTCATCAAAATTAGAGCTAATATTTTTCTTCGGAAATACCTAAGTTTAGGTATAAATAGATCCCCTGAACATCATCAGGGCTATCATATAAACGCAATGGTTTAGGGGTTTAAGGCGTGTTTTTAAATAAAACCTCTCATGTTTTCATTGAAACAGCAACAGGGATGAAAGTGATCGCCTCTGAATACAGACATTTTTAGAAAACAAAAGCCAACCCGCTATTTGGGTTGGCTCTAAAAAGAATTGTTATTATTTCGGAGAGAACGAAGGGTTGCTTGTGATACGCAGTTTATCTCCAATTCTTATATTGATTGATCAATCCATTTGTTGAGGAGTCATGGCTTTTAATGTTCTCATTTCCTTTTAGCTCGGGTAGAATCTGATTCGCAAGTTGCTTTCCGAGCTCTACGCCCCACTGGTCAAAACTGAAGATGTTCCAGATAATCCCCTGAACAAATATCTTATGTTCGTACAATGCAATTAGGCTTCCTAGAGATTCCGGTGTAATTTCTTTTAGCAGGAAAGAGTTGGTAGGTCTATTTCCTTCGAATACTTTAAAAGGTTTCAGACGATCGATTTCCGCCTTGGATTTTCCTGCTTTTTCTAGCTCCGCTACGACTTCTTCCTCAGACTTCCCGTTCATAAGCGCTTCTGTCTGTGCAAAGAAATTTGACAGCAAGAGCTGATGATGATCTCCGATGGGATTGTGTGAAATAGCTGGAGCGATAAAGTCGCAAGGTATTAATTTCGTTCCTTGGTGGATCAATTGATAGAACGCGTGTTGGCCGTTTGTTCCGGGTTCACCCCAGATTACCGGCCCTGTTTGATAATCTACGCGCTTACCATTGCGGTCGATGTATTTTCCATTGCTTTCCATATCGCCCTGTTGGAAATAGGCGGCAAAGCGATGCAAATATTGGTCGTAAGGAAGGATGGCGTGGCTTTCAGCTTCGAAGAAGTTATTATACCAAATGCCCAGTAGAGCCATCACAACTGGGATATTCTCTTCAAAAGGGGTGTTCTTGAAATGTTCATCAGCTTCATACGCACCTTTCAATAAGGCTTCAAAGTTATCATATCCCACCGATAGGCAGATCGATAGCCCAATTGCCGACCAAAGGGAATAGCGCCCTCCTACCCAATCCCAAAATCCGAACATGTTTGCCGTATCTATTCCGAATGCCGACACGCCCTTATCGTTGGTACTCAGTGCGGCGAAATGCTTCGCAACATCCCTATCCTTCGCTCCAGATTTGAGGAACCATTCCTTAGCGGTATTGGCATTTGCCATAGTTTCCTGCGTGGTAAAGGTCTTCGATGCAATTAAGAATAAGGTAGTCTCCGGATTCAGATGCTTGATGGTCTCAGCGATATGTGTTCCATCGACATTAGACACAAAGTGCACATTCAACCGAGTTTTATAGGATTTCAATGCCTCTGTAACCATTACTGGCCCCAGGTCTGAACCACCAATACCTATATTCACCACGTCGGTAATTTCTTTACCGGTATAGCCCTTCCATTCACCAGATATAACACGGTCAGAGAATGACTTCATTCTTAGCAAAACCTCGCGCACCAATGGCATAACGTCCTCTCCGTCTACGAGGACCGCCTTATCCGACTGGTTTCTTAAGGCTGTATGTAATACTTGTCTCCCTTCGGTTTCATTGATCTTCTCGCCGTCGAACATCGCCTTGATCGCCTCTTCTAATTCACACTCTCTTGCCAATTGTACTAAGAGTGCCATCGTCTGCTCGTCTATTCTGTTCTTGGAATAGTCAAAAAGGATATCCTTAAGGTATAAGGAGAACTTTTTGAAGCGCTGTGGATCTTCCTGAAAGAGCTCTTTCAAGCTCTTTTCGTTTACACTGATATAATGGTCTGCTAAATAGCTGTAAGCTTGGGTTGTTGTAAAATCTACTCTTGGTAACATAAAGTTCAAGTTTTCCTCAAATATAAGGAATACAGGAAAGGTATCCTCAAATTTATATTATCTTTGTTCTTATGACCAAGGAACAAATTCAAGACTTGAGGGATCGACTTACTTCCCTAAGGAGGCATCTTTGACATCGATGCGAAGAAAGCGGAAATAGACCGCGAAACACAGATTACACTACAACCTGATTTCTGGGACGACCCCAAAGCGGCAGAAAAAGTACTTCACAACATTAAGAACAACAAGGTATGGACGGATCAATTTGATGCTGTACAGAACTCTGTTGATGATACGGGTGTGCTGTACGAGTTTTTTCAAGCCGGCGATGGCACAGAGAAGGAATTGGAAGAGCAATACCAAGTGGCATTGGCCGATATCCAGGAGCTGGAGTTTAAGAACATGCTCAGTGCGGAGGAGGACCAACTGGATGCGATCTTGCAGATTACTGCGGGTGCGGGTGGTACGGAATCTTGTGATTGGGCGGCAATGTTGATGCGCATGTATATCATGTGGGGCGAGAAACACGGCTGCAAGGTAACCCAGCAGGATTACCAAGAGGGTGATGTCGCAGGCATTAAGTCGGTTACACTACAATTCTCGGGGAACTTCGCATATGGCTATCTTAAAGGTGAGAATGGGGTGCACCGTTTAGTGCGCATCTCTCCATTCGATTCGAATGCCAAACGTCATACTTCCTTTGCATCGGTGTATGTTTATCCTTTGGTCGACGACAATATCGAAATTGAGGTGAAAGATTCCGAATTGGAATGGGATACTTTCCGTTCAGGGGGTGCTGGTGGTCAAAATGTAAACAAAGTGGAGACCGCTGTTCGCTTACACCACAAACCAACGGGTATCATTATCAAAAACCAGGAGTCGCGTTCGCAATTGCAGAATAAAGAGAATGCTTTGCGCTTACTGAAGTCTCAGTTATATGAGATTGAAATGCGTAAGCGTCAGGAAGCAACGGCCGCAATCGAGGGCTCGAAAAAGAAAATCGAATGGGGTTCGCAGATTAGGAACTACGTGCTACATCCGTATAAACTTATCAAAGATTTGAGAACAAGCTATGAGACTTCAAATACACAGGCTGTATTGGATGGCGACCTGGATGAGTTCTTGAAGGCTTATTTGATGGAGTTTGGGGGGTAGTAATCTTCAATACTTTTATCTAAAACCTACAAAAGCTCGGATAACTCGGTATTTCAGAACAATTATGAGCATCCGATGCTATTTAATCAAACAATCTTAACAATATCTATCATGGCAACAACAACAATAAAACCCTCATTTTTTGAGACACTTATATCCTTAATCAGGGAAATTTAAATATCCAAATTTTTTATATATTAATATCATTTTTATTTATTGTGTGAAGCGCCCCTTCAAGTTTTATTTTACCATTATATAAATCATATTTTATATCGGTCAGAGATTTAATCAATTCATCTTTACTTTTAGATTTTTTAATCTTTTGATAAACATATTCAGAATATTCCTTTGTATGTGACGTTTTATGTAAAGTTCCTTTATAGATACTATTCCTGTCTTTAGGAAGCAATATTCCATTAATTGGATGATTAATATCAATATTAAATTTATTAAGAATATCTCTAGATAATGCTGCTGCAGGGTCTGTCCCTTCTATTATATGATGAGCGTCAGCACCTCCAAAAGCATTATTAATCTTCGCAATAGGAGGATCCATAGAAATAAGCATATTTTGTTTTAAATATTTTGCATTAGAAGGATAACCTAGTGCTAATTTTTCCGGATTAATTTTAGTTATATTATCAGAAGTAAGAAATTGCATATAAGGACTTATTGCTTTTCTTCTTTCTATTAATATTTTAGAATTAAATTCTTTAGGAAACTTCTCCGAAAGAATTCCTAGATTATTTATCGCAGGATAGAATTTTCCTTTAAATGTTTTAGATTCTATAACTTCTAAAGTTTTTTTTCCTACTGGAACACTTAGCTCTGCTACCGCCCCTTTAGAAACAGCCTTTAAAAGTGCTTTTTCTGTCACCTCTGAGGACACCTCCTTAGTTAATTTCAACATAGATTTCTCAGCCCCTATTTCAATACTTTCCGAGGTAGCTTCTTTAAAAATACTTTTTAAGCAACTCGTCAAATTGACGGCTACTATAATTGGCAATAAGAATAGAATAGATCTTTTCACATTATAAATTGTTAGTTTGAAAAGTTAAATCATTTAAAATTTCAGTGTTTTGATTTTGTAGATATTCGACTATTGATTTTGATATTATTTGATCAATTTTAACCTCTAGTTTCGAACTTTGATAATCAAATAATATAAACGGGCCAATTAAAAAAATAATAGTAGTAATAATATTTATATATTTTTTTTTCCTTTTATATTTTTTTTCAATCTCATTGTTTGAAAAAAGTGTACCAACCGTTGCAATACCAGAAACTACAACTTTACTCAAAAAACCTTTGTTCTTATTTCCCCAAACACCTTTATTTAAAGCATTTAAATTATCAATGTTTTTTTGAATTGTCTTATTTAAATAATAATTGGCAACTAAAGTAACAAATAAGCCAATCATTAATTCAATTACTGTTGAGAATACAGTGGAATAAATCTCATTATTAAGCCTATTAACAATACTTTCTTCTAAAGTTTTTTCCGATGTACTAGCATATTCGTCAATATTCATAATTGGTGCTTTAAATTCTTTATTAATACCATTAATTCGACGACTTACGTTTATATAATCACTATAAGAATTTATTTGATTTTGTAATTGCATATTTAGCTCAGGAAAATCCAAAATACTATTTAAATCACTATTCCATTTTTTTAAAATCTCTTCTTCATTATATTTTATTCTTTCCCATATCATAGGTAAGATTTTCCAAACTGAAAATTTTGAATCAAGAAAACCTTGTTTACGATTTAAGATGGTCTCGACTATAGTAGAGTGTAAGGTGTCTTGAAATTGGGTGTGTTTTATTGATTCTTGATTTTTAAAATCTTCAATGCTTAAGGTACTACTTGATGATTTTGGAATTGAAATATTATCTAATATATTACTATTCTCGTTTAAAGTTTCAAGTGCATCAGGTTTGTCTTCAATAAATTCATTTAATAAATCATAAAGAGCCACATTCAAATCTTCATTTGTTTCATATTGGTCGAATGCAATACCTACTAACACATTTTTATCTATACCAGTATATTTAGATAGTTGATCCAAATTTGTAAACTTAAAAATCAGATTCTCTAAATTTTCTTTATAAGAAAATGATTTTGGTAGTTCGGTTTTTGAACAGCCTGTTAAAAAAACTGAGTAAAATATAATGAAAAAATATTTAAAATAATTCATTTTTGATTCGCATATTGATTAATATGCGCAAATATAACGTAATACTGAATGATAAAATAGAATTAGAGCGAACTATTTTCTTACTAGAGTCATTTTCCTAATCTCCTCATCCGTATGCATATCTAAAATCTTTGCATAGCGGTAAAAAGTAGCACGAGTCAAATCTAGCGCTGTATATATTTCCTCCGGACTCTTTTTGACATCCTTGTAAACTGATCGCATAAGTAATAATTTAGAAATGGTTTCTTTGCTATATCCCTTGGGCCTACCTCCTAACCTACCACGTGCTCTCGCTGATTGCAAGCCAGCTTTCGTTCTTTCACGAATTAGCTCTCGTTCATATTCCGCTAAAGAAGCCATAAGGTTAAGAAATAGCCGACCATTGATATGTAACCCTCCCTATTTTCGG
>NZ_DKLH01000098.1:0-64792 GCF_002455685.1 Sphingobacterium sp. UBA6645 | reverse complement strand
AATTAGGATATATCATTGGTTAGAGATGATAGGAGTCAGAAGATTTGCAAACCCAATATTAAGCCCTTTCAATCCCTTTTCCAAAGGGTTATGATTGGGTTTTATATTGGGTTTGAAAGGGCTTTGAAAGGGGAGTGTGTGAATCAAGGCCTGACAGAATGTGATAGGTAGACGGTTCTAGGGATCTACACTTTGTTAATATCAATAATAGCATTATTTTTTATATCTCTCCGATATGCGAAACCTATAAGCTGGAATCATTTACTTAATCCAGTCATACATTAACTGTACTTTTCGAATGAAAAGGAGGAGTTTATAATCCTCTACCCACTTACATATTTCCCAAAAGGGAGCTTTCTAATGGCAAACGTAATTACAATAGACGCCATAATCGTAGAAATGGTAGCCAATGGTATCACCCATGCGGTGCTCAGATCTTTTGATATAAGCGGATGAAGGTAGTTCAAAGGTATAATATGGCTTAGGTAGATGCCGAAACTATACTTGTCGACAAGGGATACCCATCGAGGAACTTCGCCCTGTTTTGTTGACTCTTTTTTCAATAAGAACAATGCGCCAGCGGCGATAGCCGTAGTTACGAAGACATAATTGTAGAAAAAGGTATCAAGCTTCTTCGCATGCTGGTTGAGTATATTTGTGCCTATTGCACCGATAACAACCATCAGTATAAATGCCGCAGCGAATATGAGTTGGTTTTTTTTGAATTCTGTTGCACGAACGCTCAGGTAGTAGCCGAATACGAGATATCCAACATATCCAGAGAAGAACGTGAGGTCAAACTTGGGCATCGCGGCGTACAATGGCTTGCTCATAAAACACATGGATAGCATCCATAACAATAGAAAGACTTCGATTTCTCTTTGCGTAGACTGTATGATAATTTTTCGAATGAAGGGTATGGCCAGATAAAGCCCGATAATCATGTAGAGATACCATAAATGGGCATTTGCACCATGTAGTATCTTATCTACGCTTATGGATAGGATTTTCTCTGTTGATAATAATTCGAACTTCGTAAACCGGTAAAAGTAATATACAAGGTAGATTACAGTCCAAAATGCAAAAGGATAGAGTAGTTTCGGGATTCGCTTTTTGTAGAAGATCCAAGTGTTCTCATCTTTTGGGATCAGTAAAGCGCCCGACAACATGACAAAAATGGGGACAGAACAGCGCGTGGCAGCATTTATCCAATTAGCATAGTTCCAATCGAAGGCCTTCGTGTCGATGCGGTACAAGAATCCGGTAGACGCATGAATCAATACGACAAATATCGTGGCGATGACACGTAGATAAACGACATAGGAATTTTTTTCTGCCATGATGTAAAAGTATGCATCATCGCCAACTTTCTATGTCATCCGAACAATTTTTTGAATTATCGTAGCGGTTTTCTCGACATGTAGACGATTGCGGTGTCTGTCGATGTCGGGTATATCGTTGTATTCCCTTCGGTCGTATGCTCAAAACGAGTACCCTCTGCTCCGACATAAAGGCGCCCTTTCTGATCTTTTACAATACAATTGATACGAGCCTGTCTTGGAAGATACACTTTTTCTTTTCTTCCATTCTCAATCCGATAAATCTGATCAGGGAGAGGAAGCTTGCTAATTGGATCTGTACCTGCCGACTCAAATTCCAGTTTATAAGCGACATCCGCTGATACATCCAGCTGTGTTCGATTGAGCCTGGGTTCTTCTTCCAAATAGAGATATTTTGATTGGTGGGTCCAAGTTGTTCCTTCGTCTTGCGAATAAAGAAAAGGGCCCCCAGCAATATCGCTAAAACTGCTTAAGGCCACCAGCTGATCCTTATGTTTCACAATCCCCGAGATACCTATGCTGCCGCTAAATACGCGACGCCAATCTTTGCCTTGGTTGGTTGTCAAATAGATATTTCCCTGTGTAGCAACCAAGAGAGAGTCTTCATAATTCCCATAGATTGCCGTTATACCGCGTTGTTGACCTGTGAGGATCAGTTTAATCCAATCCGGGTGATTCATTTCTGGATCCCGTGGATTATTGGTTGTTGTTTTTTCTTTTTCGCATGCGCAAAAGAATGGGACAACGAGCAAGGTGAGGAATACAAGTAAATTTCTAGTGGACATTAAGTTCAAATTCATGGTCATAGTTCTGAAACTCCTTTTTAAGTTTAGAGCGATACCGTTAGCAATACTTTGACGAAAATAATTAAAAACAATTGAAAATGGGAGCGTTTAGTTTGGCTTTTCTAAGATTATATTCCATAAGCGAGGGATTATTTATATCTTCCGTTAGGAGTATTTGCTGATTTGGTTCAGCTAGCCACCCTCTTTGACCTTTACCAAGATGAAACATTTACTATATTCGTTTGCAATTCTATTCGTCTGCCTATTTAACTCTTGTCGCAGCAATTATCAGGTGCTGAACAAAGGTGTCGCTGGTAATAATTCATCCGATTTACTAGCTCGTGTGGATAAAGACGTGGTAGCGAATAAGCCAGATTTAGTGTTGATGATGGTCGGGACCAACGACATGGTCAATTCAGGAAAGTTAATGAGCACGCAGAAATATTTTGATAACCTCCGTAGCATTATCCAGAAGATCAAAACGGGAAACCCGAAGGTCCATATCGTTGTTTCGAGCATCCTACCTGTGGAAGAGGCCTATCTATTTAAGCGGCACGACCCCAGCAAATTTCCCATAAAACCTAATGATAAAATCGATGCGCTGAACGCCGAGCTGAAGAAGTTTGCCTTCGACCAAAAGCTTGACTTCATTCCCTTAAATGAAGAGTTCAAAAAGTACGGCTCTGATTATACGATAAAGGAATCCTTGTTGGTAAACAGTAAGAATTATACGGTTGACGATGGTGTGCATCCGACGGCGCAGGGCTACGAGCTTATCGGAAAGTACTTTGCTCAGCAATTGAAGGAAAAGAAACTGTTGAAGAGAAAGATGCTCATTTTGTGTTTTGGGGATAGTATTACCTATGGTGCGTTTATGGAAGGAAAAGGTACCGCCGAGGGAAATACATATCCCGCAGTTTTACTGCGTAGTTTGAGTGGGCGAAATACAAGATAATTTTCTTTTGGGAAACTATCCCTTAGTTTTAAAGAAAAACCAACAATTACAATTGCTTATTATAGGTCATTTTTGGCGTTCTATACAGTTTAAACAAATAATGTCAGTATTTTAGTTGGCTAATAGTCAAGCGATAAAAGTATTGATATGGATTACGAGTCTTTATTACTCAAAACACGGGACCATATAAGCAAATTAACCAGCGAGCAACGCGGTGATTATTGCTTTCATAATGCCCTTCATACGAATGATGTTGTAGAAGCCACGGAGGAGATGGCAACACATTATCAACTAAAAAATCAGGATCGTTTTATTGTTATATGCGCAGCTTATTTTCATGATATCGGCTATCTTTTTGGTGGTGCAATGGATCATGAAGCCCGAGGTGCAGCATGTGCTGAAGCTTTTTTAAAATCAGAGGGTGTGCCGGAAAACATCATCAATCAAGTGAAGGGATGTATCGTTGCAACGAAGATGCCGCAATCACCAAGAAATCTGCTAGAGCAGATACTTTGCGATGCCGATCTTTTTCATCTTGGCGGTGCTACTTTTGAAGAGCGCAATAAACTGATGCATCAGGAAGCCGAACAATACAATCAAGCGAAAATTGATAAGAATGACTGGCGGGAGAAAACCATTCGATTGATGCAGCAGCATCAATATCATACGGACTATGCACAACACAAGTTGAATGAGGGCAAACGCATAAATCTAGAAGCTCAGCTGAAAAAGCAGAAGAAAAATCAAGCGAAGATGGAATCGGAGGGCGACAAGCTCAAAAAACCAGAGCGTGGTATAGAGACTATGTTTCGAATTACCTCTGCGAACAGTCAACGCCTAAGCGACATGGCAGATAATAAGTCCAATATTCTGCTAACAGTAAATTCAATTATCCTCTCGATTATCGTTGCGGTGTTGTTGAAAGCTTTAGACAGCAACCCGCATCTAATCGTACCGACCGTATCGCTGATGGCCTGCTCTGTGACAACGATGGTCCTTGCCATCTTAGCAACCATCCCTAAAATTCCTAATGGACATTTTACAGAGCAAGATGTAGCAAATAAAACGGTCAACTTGTTGTTCTTCGGCAATTTCTATAAAACCCGTTACGATGAATACCAAGGTGCCATGAATAAAGCAATGGACGATAAAGACTTTCTATATGGGATGTTGACCAAGGATGTGTATTCTCAAGGCGTCGTTTTGGGGCGCAAATATAAATTATTACGATACGCCTATGCTGTTTTTATGCTTGGGCTTATTTTTTCTGTTGCTGCTTTTTGTGTGGCAATCCTAATTGCGAAATAGTATGAAAATAGAGTTAATCTTCAGCATGATGCTATTCTCCGGACTAGCTGCTTGTCAATCTCCCACAACAAAGAGTGAGCCAGAAAAGCCCGCACAGGAGGAGTCCGCAGCCTTACAAGCCGACAAAACATTCGTTCTTCCAAAAAAACTGAATGAGATATCGGGCATCACTTTCTTGTCAAATGATAATCAGATGCTTTATGCTGTTCAGGATGAAAGCGGGACGGTTTATTCTTACAATCTAAATGAAGAGAAGATCGTTTCAGAATATGCATTTGCAGACGCGGGAGATTATGAAGAGATCACGACCGATGGTCAATATTTCTTCGTGCTTCGCAGTGATGGAGCAATCTATAGCTTCCCCGTTGATCTTCAGGCAGCAAAATCGGAAGTTCAAATTTTCGAAGGAGCTTTGGGGAAAGGCGAATACGAGACGATGTCGTATGATCAACAGCGTAAAGCATTATATGTTTTATGCAAATCGTGTAACCTGGATAAGGGCAACCCCTCTGTTTCTGGCTATATTGTTAATGTTGGTGCTGCAGGAAAACTTAGCCTGAAAGAGAACTTTCACATCAATTTGGATGCGGTTGCAGCGGTAGACAGTAAGTCTGTTAAATCGCTAAAACCATCTTCCTTAAGTAAAAGAAGTTCTAGTAATGAGTGGTACGTGCTATCATCCGTTGATAAACTATTATTGATTACCGATGACACCTTTCAGCCGAAAAAAGTAATCAGATTTGAAAAAAAACAATTTGAGCAACCGGAAGGAATAACGTTCGATACGGAAGATCGGATGTATATCAGCAGTGAAAAAAATAAGGCAAAGAACGCTTTGCTTTTTCAATACAATAAGCAACCCTAATGCGTAGGACACTCTTTTTATTTTTCACATTTCTCAGTTTTTACAGCTTTGCGCAAGAGCTGGAACACCGACTTATTGTCTTTGGTGATGCCGGAGAGATTAACAATAAGCAAACTTTTTTGATCGAAAAATCGCATGCATTAAGGGTATACAAGAAGACGACGGCTTTCTTTGTAGGAGATAATATCTATGAGCATGGGATGGCTTTGTCTGCACCTGAAAACATAGAAACGGCGAAGATCCTACAATCTCAATACGAGGGGTTTAGGAAACTCGATGTACCTGTTTATTTTCTGGCGGGAAATCACGATTGGGATCACTCAAAAAAAGACGGGCTAGCGAAACTGAAAGCGCAGGAGCAGTTTATTCTAGACCAAAAGGATCCTGGATTAAAATTTATTCCTAAGGCTGGTACTATTGGTCCTGAGGCTATACATATTAGTGAGCGATTAACGATTATTACCTATGATAGCGAATACTGGTTATTTCCACACCATGGACGTAGCATTGAGCAAGATAAGGACGAGTTCATCGCGGAGCTAGGGAATTTGCTTGTAGAGCATCAAGACAAACGCGTTATTCTTATATCGCATCATCCTATGCTTACATTTGGCGAACATGCCTTAAAGTACACTTGGCGTGACCATCTCTTTCCTTTGACGCGCCTTTGGAAGGGTGCTTACCTGCCTTTGCCCGGCTTGGGATCATTGTATCCTCTTCTCCGGTCAACAGCCTTTGCTTCCCCGGAGGATATCAAACATCCGTTATACAGCGACTTAATTGCGCGTGTTACGGAGGCTAGCAAGTCACACCCAAATCTGATTTTTGTCTCCGGGCATGACCATGGCTTACAGTACATCGATAAAGAGGGGATGCATCAGATCGTGAGCGGATCGGGTGCTAAGACTTCAGAAATACGAAAGGATGAGAGCTTGAAATTCAGATATAATAAGCAGGGATTTAGTGTGATAGATTGCCATGATAACGGCGACCTGCGGATACAGTTTTATATTGACGAACCGCAAGACTCCCTGACGAAAGCATTTGAGGCCGATATACCATTTCAATTAACACATTAATAGCACCACGATAAAGCAATATGTTAATCAAAACTAGGCGCATTGATAGCAATGTGCTTCCTGCAGAAGGACTAGAGGAATCGCTGTCACTGTGGCCTTTCCTTAATCACTTGCAAAAAACACTGGCCGAGCAAGACGAAGGGATGCTGGTGCCAAAGGTTGCGAGCGAGCTTCTTTTGGAAAAGATAAAACAATCAGGGGATATTACGGAAGATAACCTTGCTTCCTATAAAGAACTTTTGGAAAGCTTATACCATCTTGCGAAGGGCGTTTCTAAGAAAAAGAATCAACAATGGGCATTGGGTTTTCCGGTTCCGGATAAGGTTTTTTTCGGTACCCAGGCTTTTTACGATTTGATCGATACGGACTTCCAGCGTGTTGAGTCTATGGAGAGCAATAGTTTCTTGGATGTTGAATTTGTCAATAAGCAACTCTATCTATTGATATTAGAGCGATTTTATGGTATCCCGGCTATACATAGTAGATTACGTTATGTTAAAAGGACCGGTAAATTTAACCGCTATTATGAATTGGAAATCGACTATTCATATGTGGAGATCCAGCCTAAATCGGAACTGCCGAAGCTAAATCTAACGTCCATAAAGAACAAAGATTCGCTAAGTTACAAGGATATTGAGCCCATACTTCGGGGCTTTGATATCTCACAATTCTCGTTTACCGGTTTTACCATCTGCTCATTTGTAGATTGCCATGAAGCTTATGTGACTGAGCAGTTGCAGGGGCTTATTAATAACATCAGTATATATACCGGTGTCGATGGGCTCAATCTATTGAACGATATTCTCGCAAATATCGTCAATTTTGAAGGCGTTAAATCTTCATTTTACCCGATCCTGAAACTTAATGGAATTCCTGTGCTTTCTTCAGATATGGCAAAAGATAGCATGCTTTTAGGTGATTCCGTGTTTTACGACAAAGAGATCATACAGGGCGGATTGATGAAATACTTAGACGATCCTTACATCTTATCTTTTGGCGTAGAAGAAGGAGTTGAATCTCGAGCATCAGAGTTGAAAAGGAGTTTGCAGAAGACGGGATTAACCTCCTATATCTGCTTTCCATTAATTCATAATCAAGGATTGGTTGGAATTTTCGAACTCTATACAAAGGGTGAAGCCCGCTTAAACCGCAATATGCTCATTCAGGTACGATCGTTTTACGCGCTCTTGGCACAATTAGCGTATGATATTGTTCTATCCTTTAAAAGCGAATTAAACAACGTTATTCTTCATAAGTACACCTCCCTGCAATCTGCTGTGGAGTGGAAGTTCAATCAAGTAGCAGCGGAATACTTGGGCGAGGTTATTCACCTAAGTCCGGAGCCAGAACTGGAAAAGATTGTCTTTAATCGGGTTTATCCGTTCTATGCGGCGGTGGATGTTAAGGATTCGAGTCTTTTGCGCAATAAATCCTACAGAGAAGACATTCTAAAACGCGTCAACTTTGTTGCAAGTCTCATAGACCGGATGAAAGACATAGGTGTTTTATGCGTTGATAAAACATTTGTCGATCGATTTGAAGAGGTCAATAATTGGGCAACGGGGTCTAACTTAGAGCATTATCTACTCGATATACTATCCTTCTTTCAAGAAGATGTTCCAACCTTTCTGGATAAACTTGAAAAAGCAGAACCAACGATAAAAGCTTCCTTAGCGCAATGTCGCAGTAAATTGCAATACAGCTACGAAGACATGAATTCTAGCAATGAGTCTTTTGAGCGATCATTGCAAAAAATAAATCAGGTGGTGAAAGCTGAAATGAATCTATTTAATGCGCAGGTTCAGGAGATTTTCCCTTCCTATTTTGAAACGTTCCGGACGGATGGAGTAGAATACGACCTATACGTAGGGCAATCTATTTCCCCAAGAAATACATTCAAAATGGGCATGCTGAATCAAATCCGTAAGGAGCAGATTATCAGCATTGCTAAGATTGGACAGGCAACTCATCGATTAAAGGCATCCCTTGGCATCCCTTTAGAAACGACGCAATTGATCTTTATACACCCCAATCCTATTGATATTAGTTTTCGGGAGGATGAACGCAGATTTGATGTGGAGGGCTCTTATAATATCAGGTATCAGATTATCAAAAAACGAATCGACAAAGCTTTGATTCTAGATACCAACGAGCGTTTGGTGCAGCCGGGTCATATTGCCGTTGTCTACAGCAGAAGTCAGATAGCGCGCGATTTGCGAGTGTGTCTTCAGGAAGTTGCTCAAATGGGATTAATAGAACCAAATATCGAGGAGGTTCAATTAGAGAATCTTCAGGGCGTAAGCGATCTGAAAGCTATGCGCGTAAAAATAGTGTTAAAGTAAATTATAAGAATATAGGATGATGGCAGCATTCAGGCTCGTATCTATCAAGAATCTAATGGTTATATGCCTCTTATTGGGCATGTTGAAAAGTAATGCCCAGCAAGCAGACAGCATAACGACGGTTATCGCATCTGAATATGACCAGGTTGGCGCGGTACATCGCTTTTGGTTAGGCGATAGTTATCGAAAGCTCTACAATACGCCAGTGAGAATGCGTGTTATGGATCTGTCGAAGGAAAAAGGAGGCCTGCAAATCGTGAAGCTTGGCGGAGGGATGCAAACACAATCCTTACGACTGGCTGATCCTAAGGGTGTAGAATGGGTGCTCCGCTCCATTCAGAAATATCCTGAACGAAGCCTTCCGGAAAGTCTTCGAAAAACCATCGCTAAAGACATTGTACAAGATCAGATAGCCATTGCACATCCTTTCGGAGCATTGACCGTCCCTACGTTCAATAGGGCGCTTGAGATTCCACATTCTGCCCCTGAATTAGTTTATGTCGCGGATGACCCCGCACTTGGTGAATACCGGCCGATCTTTAAGAACAGACCTTACATGTTCGAGGCGAGAATGCCTTTCGAAAATGAAAAAACAGACAATACGGCGAAGGTAATTGAAAAGCTGTTGGAAGATAATGATACTAAAGTTGACCAGAAGCTGACTGCTAGAGCGAGGCTTTTAGATTTTGTGCTGGGCGATTGGGATAGACACGAGGATAACTGGCGCTGGGATCCTGAGAAGGAGAAAGGTAAGAAAACCTATAGCCCGGTTCCGCGCGATCGGGATAAAGTCTATTACAAAACTTCCGGTATATTCCCCATTCTGTTGTCTTATCAATGGTTGAAGGCTAATGTGCAGCCCTTTAGTCCGCATATCCGCAATGTTGCGCATTGGAATTTTAATGCCCGACATTTCGACCGATTTTTTATTAATCACTTAGATAGGGAGGGATGGCAAGAGCAGGTGAAGCAGATTCAACAGGTAATGTCGGATTCATTGATTCATCAAGCGATGTTGCAGATGCCGGATACGATTGTGAAGCTCAGTGCTGTCGAGTTAGAGACGAATATCCGCTCGCGTCGTGACGAGCTTGCCGCAACCGTCGATGAATATTATATGTCGCTTGCCAAGGTGGTGGACATCCCGCTATCAGCGAAACGTGAATTTGTCGATATCGACTATAACAGCGATGGCAGTATCACGCTGGATGTGCACAACAAGAAGAAAGATGGCACCGAGGGCGCCAGAATCATGAAAAGACGTTTCTTGCCTTCGGAAACGAAAGAGGTAAGAATTTACGGTATTGCCGGTGAAGACGAATATAAAGTCCATGGGAGCGGACAATCGCCTATTAAGATACGCCTGATCGGAGGGAAGTCACACGACTTATTTGCTGCTAGCAATAGCTTTGGCAAAGGGAACCAACTTTATATTTACGATAATAAAGCCGATACAGCGAATAGCTATGACAATATGAGCATGGCGAAGTTTCGTTTGAAAAAGGATACGGCCGTACATGCATATCAGTATGACAATTTTGTGTATGACCGCCAGGGGGTCTTAGTCAATCTCAATTATGGCGTGGATAGAGGTCTCATCTTTGGTCTTGGATACCTGATCGAAAATCAAGGATTTCGTAAAAGCCCATACGCTTATCGGCATGAGTTTTTGGCAAATTACCTAACAGGCGGCCAATCGTTCATATTAGAATACAAGGGAGATATTAAAAAACTCGTAGGCGATCAGGATCTGCAAATTCATATGCGCGCTTTAGGGCCATTCAATCAAAGTAACTTCTTTGGATATGGTAATAACACCGAATATCTAAAAGATGAAGAGCATGAGATCTCTTTCTACAGGAACCGATATGATTACGTCAATGCGGATATATTCCTAGGATACGAAGCGTTCAAAAATGCACGCTTGTTTTATGGTTCTACATCGGAGCTGTATCACAGTAAAGCTGATAAGAATGAAGAACAGTTCTTTCATGGTTTTAATCAGACCCATCCGGGAGAAGATATTTTCGGAACAAAATTCTTTACCGGGCTAGCTGCGGGATTCGATTTTGATACACGCGATAATAAAGCCAATGCGAAGAAAGGTTTGCGCTTATTCACGCGCTTGGATTGGAAAGCCGAGCTTGCCGGTCAACAAAGACAATATACTGCTCTAGAGAGCTCCTTAAGCCTTTATAAAACGGTCTTCAATGATTATCTGACACTAGCAAACCGCACAGGCATGCAAACTGTATTCGGCGATCCTTATTTTTATCAGCATGCGCAGATAGGAGGAGAGATGAGTCTACGCGGATTCAACTCTCAACGTTTCACTGGGAAAACAGCGCTGTATAACAATCTGGATGCTCGATTAAAGTTGGCAAACTTTAGTTCCTACTTACTTCCAGGAACGGTTGGTCTGATTGGTTTTTATGATATCGGTAGAGTTTGGATGCCGAACGAGAAGTCCGACAGCTGGCATATGGGTGCAGGCGGTGGGTTCTACTTTATGCCTGGCGACCTCATGATTATACAAGCGGTTGTAGGTGCTAGTAAAGAGGCGGTATTGCCTTATATCCGTATTGGACTGTCATTCTAAACTAAAACGCTACAACCTTCTGAAGGCTGTTGACGAGGATAAGCAGGTCTATTCTACAGCGCGGTAACCGTACTGTTCGCCGAGCTCGAGACAGCCCTGTAGGTCTAATATGCCATCCGAACAGGTTACATGGGTCAGACTGGCTGCTGCTGCACAAACACCGAGCTTAAGACTGTCTTCCATTGACCACTCTTCGTGGATGCCATAAAGTATGGCCGCTGCTAGCGCATCACCTGCGCCATTGCTTCCGATAATCTGCTCAGGCTTTAATCTAACGCTGGGCTGAAATAGGCTCGCGCCGTTTCGTTGTGCAGCATATACGCCCGCTGGATAATGAATAATGATCCATTGATTTACACCTAGATTAAACAAATAATCGCAAACCTCCTGACAACGATCTTGCATCTGCTGCGGTTCTTCAATATTCATCAAGTTGATCCCAGAGAGTTTGCTGGCTTCGAATTCGTTTAGGAAAAGGTAGTCAACATAGGGTAGCGAGCTTGGAACGACCGATTGAAATCTGTCGGAATCTTCACTAACTAAATCTATCGAGGTATTGAAACCGGCATTTTTCGCTTTTTCTAATAGATGGGATGCATCGGTACGGCCATCTTCTTTGATTTCATCCAATTTGTCCAATAGGAGTAAATAACCTAGATGAAAAATGCGAGCATTTGAGTTCTGAAAATCAAAATGTCGTAGACAGAGTTGCGCGCTTGCACCTCGATGATGAAAGAAAGTGCGCCTACCTGTTGGTTTTACAGATACGACGGTGGTATAGGAGGTGGACACATTGGGTATCATGGCAATTTGTTGGGTATCAATGCCAATCTGTTTACAATGGTCAACAATGCGGATACCGTGGAAATCATTGCCTACGAGTCCTAATCCTTCTAGTGGAAAACTCGCACCGAGCTGTGTCAGGTCGGTGAGAATATTGTAGGCAGAACCTCCATTGCTGATATATTCATCCAAGATGTTAACAAGCGATTGTTCTTCCGGAAACTTATCGATTACTTTCACCTCGTCCAGAATCCAACTTCCTGCTGCAAGAATACCCGATCGTGTCTTTTTTTCCATTATATTTTTTTGAATTGTGCGGTTTTAATTTACCGCGACTTCCTGTTCTAATACGACTGTCTTATTGTTTGCATGTGATGCTAAAGCTGCGGCGAAAACCTCATGGCTTGCAATGGCTTCCTCTAAGGTTACACAGCCAAATCGCCCAGCTAATTGCCCCTCGCGTTCGGCGAAATAAGCTGCAAGCATCTGTTGGAAGACGTCCGGAAATCCGGGTTCAAAGATGCCGCCGGTTACAGTTGGAAAGGGCACTTCAAATCCTAAGTCTACACGCTGCCAGGATTGCTCTTTGCCTTCGTTCCAATTATAGGTCCACAGCGCTTTGATATCTTTTGTACTATAACGAATACCACCTTCTGTACCTAATACTTCAATAAACCAAGTATTTGTTTCGCCTGGAGCGAGGCGTTTCATCTCTAACAACATTGGCACTGTTTCGCCATTTTCCATCTGCACGCGCGTGCTCAATGTGGCGTTGTTCCAGGTGTCGGCACTTGCTATACCGCCCTTGCCATCTGGTCTTTCGGTGATGATTTTTTGTAAATGTGCATATAGCGATTGTGGTTTCCAACCCAATCTAAGGGGGATATGGAGTGCATGTATGCCCAAGTCGCCCATTACACCAATTTCGCCACAATAGGCAGACTGTCGCTTCCAATTGATGGGTTTGTTGGGGTTCATGTCGCTGGCATGTAGAAAGCCAGCTTTAATTTCTATAATTCTTCCTAGTCGTCCAGATTTTACTTCCGATACGACGCGT
The DNA here is from genome assembly GCF_002455685.1 of Sphingobacterium sp. UBA6645. Taxonomy (NCBI): domain Bacteria; kingdom Pseudomonadati; phylum Bacteroidota; class Sphingobacteriia; order Sphingobacteriales; family Sphingobacteriaceae; genus Sphingobacterium; species Sphingobacterium sp. UBA6645. The sequence goes on along the minus strand of NZ_DKLH01000098.1, from coordinate 51,679 downwards.
TGTGGTCCAGGAAAAAACGGCATTTCAGAGCTGCATCGTGCAAACCGACCCTCTTGGTTTGCGACGTTGGCAATTCTTCTCGCTGCAGCAAGATCGATCCCAAAGGGCTTTTCACCCAATAGATCTTTTCCTGCCTGCAGGATGTCGATGTACAGCGATTCGTGCATATGATGGGGCACAGCAATGTAGACCACGTCGACCAGGTCGCTATGAATTAGCTCCTTGTAGTCCGTCGTCAATAGCGAGACGCTACCTATCTGCTTATACCAGCTTAAAGCCTGTTGATCAATATCGCATACTGCGGTCAATTGAACCTGAACAGGAAAGTCTTTTAAAGCAAACCATCTTCCAAATGCACTGGCGGCCTCTTTGCCCATTAAGCCTCCGCCGATAATACCGACATTTACCGTTTTCATATTCCGTCTTTTAATAAGCTAATAACATCTTCTGGTTTTGCGCCACGGTGTACAATTTCCATTAAAGCGCGCGTCATGCCTGCGGGGTTAGCATGTTGAATAACATTCCTTCCATATACAATTCCGCAAACCCCTTGTTGCATCAATTGATAGGTACGATCTAATATTTCCTGATCGCTGGCTTTCCCTCCGCCGCGTACAAGCACCGGGATATCGCCCGCTACTTCGACAACCTTATGGTAGATCGACACATCGTCCGTAGGATCGGCTTTGATAATGTCAGCACCTAATTCTACGCCTTGACGAACTAAAGGGATTATTTTCTCCGGATCGCCATTGACCATATAACCGCCTGCTTCGTTATTCGGACGAAAGACCAACGGCTCGACCATTAATGGCATCCCGTAGCGTTCGGCTTCGGGTTTAATCTTCAATATATTCTGTATACATTGGTCGGTCACTTCCGGTTCATCAGGGATACTAAATAAATTGACCACTACACAGGTAGCATCTAAGCGAAGGGCTTGCTCTACCGGGTTTTCGATCATTCTGCTGAACAGGCTGCGTGGAAGTTGTTTTCCATAAACATTTGCAACGTCCGTTCTCAGCACCAGCGAAGGTTTATGACGACCAGGAATTCTTTGTAGGTAATTTGCTTGTCCGACGGTCAGTTGAATAGCATCTGGAGCGGCATCAACGAGCACTTCAACGGCTTTTTCTACATCTTCGATTCCATTCAGGAAAGCATATTCGTTAAAAAAGCCATGATCTATAGCGACGTCAAAGCAGTTGCCCGACTCGTTGTTAAATAGTCGATTTAAGCGATATAATTTCATGTGTCTAGGTTATTATTTTATCCAATTTGTTTATTAACGCTCGTGGACTAAGTCGCCGAGCTCCTCTTTTAAGATATTGTTCTGCGGATAGGCATGGCCCAAATGCTGTCGATATCCTTCGCCGTAACTTGCGTTGATTTCTTTTCCTCTTTTCTCGCCAAAGCTTTTCATGGCAATGATGTATTCATCCATTCCATGATGATCGCGAAGCCAGTTTCTTTGGGAGGCATGGCATGCCAGCATATCTTCTTTCAGTTGGATTTTGGAAGAGATGTCGACGATCATTCCCGGCTCTACGGGCTTTCCAAAGCGGTCTTTGCCTTCCATGGCATCCACATAATAAAGATGTGGTGTATAGAAATAGGGCTCTAGGCCTTCTGTTTCAATATTCATTATTCCGGCACTAAAGCAGGCTGTTTGAATAATCTTGCTGGTCATTTCATGGTCGACCATGTAACAGGATGGGCTCATGGTAATAACGACGCTAGGCTTCGTTTTACGAATCAAAGCTATGGCCTTGACGATGGTTTCTCTGTCGTACATGACGAATACATCGTCGCGTTCCAAGCAATGATAGTCTGCATCCAGCATCGCAGCGGCATCTGCGGCTTCTTGCTTTCGAATCTTGCTTATTTCTGCTCTTGGATGTACTGTCGTACCACAGTCTCCTGGCGTCATAGTAGCCATCACAACATTCCAACCCTTGTCTTTCAAGAGCGCTAAAGTTCCTGCGCAGCTGATTTCTGCATCATCAGGATGTGCTACGATGGCTAATACCGTTTTGTTTGTGTTCGTCATATTCAGCTTAGTGCATTTCGGTTGTTACAGATTTAATTGCCGGACGGTAGTAATGAAATTCTACGTTCGGGTGATCGGCTAATAGGGACATAGGAACCGCGGTGTCGACAATTCCTTTTGATATCATAAATGGTGTCAGGCGCATTCCGAAAGCATTATCATGATTTCCGGCTTGCCAGATGGATACACGCTCCGCTTTCCATGTTTCAACAGGTCCTACGGTCGTCGCTTGTTGCGGTACACCAACAACATAACCACCTCCGGAAGTTCTGGCATTCTGCATCAACGTAATCGGATGGAGGTCAACAATTCTCGCGCTCAGGTTTCTATACTCTTCCACGGTTGGAGGATTATCTGCATATTTTCCGGTACGCTGTAGTGGATCGTTGAATGCCCAATGTTTGGCATCGCCCTGTCCGCCTTGCATCGTCACACAGCGAAACTCATCAAAGCTCTTGGTGTATTCCGCCAAGCTCGACGCCAAAGGATAATGTATATTTTCATCCGGCATGCGCAGTTCCGGCTTGATATGGTTGAACAGCATGTCGTTATTTGCTTTCACGAAGGATAAGGGATGTGTAGCTGGAACCTCTGTGCCATTTTCATACCATTCATCCATTCCCCAGAAATGACAGTTTTTTAGGGATATATTCAAGCTGTTTACCAGTTGAGCAACTAGAGGTAGCTGTTCAGTCGGCCCAATGGGGCCGCAAATTCCAGCAGGAGAGGAGGCTGTGGCTTGTTGCCAGGCCTCAATGTATTGCAATGCCTCCGCCAGGTAAAAAGACTCTAGTGTATCGTGGAAAATCACTTTGAATCCTGGTCTGGAAAGCTGTAAAATATCTTCTGCCGTCAATTGTGCTGCATCGCGCATAATCTGTTCATCGATGGTCGTATAATCCCACCAGCCTTCGGCCAACATGCTCTTTTTTCTCATTTCTCTTCTATTGATTTAGGAAATTATGTTTGATTGAACTCGAATTCTTATTGTTATAAGCGAACCACCTGCCCTGTCTTCACCGACTCATCCGCGGCAAAAGCGATTCTTAAACTATTTACAGCATCTTCCATATGATCGCTCAGGTCGATGTCTTCTTTTATCGCTTTTAAAAAATAAGCCTGCTCGCGATCGCATAAGCCTTGATGATCCGGCTCATCGGTCAAGTCGAGCCATTCGTCTTCTAGGGCGAATTTTTCGTTCTCATCGAGTGCCGAATGATGGCGTAATATGGATTCCGTCTTCGTATGTGCTTCGATGGATCCTGACTTGCCCGTTCCGCCGGCTTCTTTAGCGACAATGGATACAGAACCTTTCGGACCTACCACATCTTTCACAAAGAAGGCTGTTTCGGATACCATTGGTCCCCAACCCGCCTCGTACCAACCTACCGAACCATCTTCGAAACGAATCTGGAGGTTGCCGTAGTTATAGTTGTCTGCCGGGATTTCATCCGTCAGTCTAGCCCCAATTGCATATACTTGCGTAGGTTTAGAACGGGTCATTTGACACATCACATCAATATAATGCACACCACAGTCTACAATCGGACTTAAGCTTGCCATGAGGTTTCGGTGCAAGGTCCACATCGCTGTATCGCTCTGTTGGTTCAGGTTCATGCGCATTACCAATGGCTTGCCGAGGTCGGACGACATCTCTACAAATTTGATCCAGGAAGGATGGTGTCTTAGAATATAACCGACTACGAGTTTTTTTCCGGTCTTTAATGCTACTTCCTGTACATGCTCTGCCCCTTTCACAGAGCTTGCAATTGGTTTTTCGACAAAGACATGTGCTCCGGCTTCCATAGATTTCACTGCATATTCTTCATGCGTATCTGGATAAGTCGATATACAGACCGCATCGGGTTTGGTTGCCGCTAAGGCAGTTTCAAAATCGTCAAATAGTGGATAAACATTGCCCATTTTCTCGTTCAGCACTTCTTTGCTTTTCCCTCGGGATACAATGCCGCATATTTCAAAGCCATCCATTTTATGGTATGCCCAAGCATGTGAGGCGCCCATGTTGCCACATCCTACGACCAGCACACGCACTTTATTGTTTTCCTTTTCCATAGCTTGATCTTTTTATAGTTCTTTAATACAGATGTCTCTCCATCTCACTTTAATACCTCCTCCGTCGTGGATTTGAAGTGCAATAAAACCCTTCGCTTGACCGATCTTCTCATCATCTAATTGCACCATTTGCTTACCGTTCAGCCAAGTAGTAATCTTATTTCCCTTGGCCAAGATTTTCATGGTATTCCAACCATCAGGGCTTAATGCTTTTTGCGCTTCCTGTGTAGGCTTGATTAACCAGCCTCGACCATAGGATTCATAGATACCGCCGGTATGTAGTCCCGGCGGAGCTACTTCCACTTGCCAACCTTTGATCTTGACACCTTCGATGTCGGAGCGGATGAATACCCCCGAGTTTCCATTGGCTTCTAATTTGAATTGAACCGATAGTTCAAAGTCTTTGTATGGGCTATTGGTTGATAAATAACCGTAGCCTTTGTCTGGCCCGCTTTCACAAACAAGTTCTTTATTTTCCACATACCATTTCTCGGTTCCATGAATGGTCCAACCGCTAAGGTCTTTGCCATTAAAGAGTTGCTTGCACTGTGCCATCGCTTGGTTGCTCACAAGTAGCAACGCTAGGCTGAGCACGGAAAGTATCGTTTTCATATAATTGCTTTTTTAGGTTTATTTTTTACCAGCTTTCAATGGGATCATATCCAGTCGGCGAACAAACATTTCTGCGCCTTCCGACTGCACTTGAATCTTTCCTTTTGAAGGTCGAACGTTGATGGCTTGGTTTACGAGCTTGCCATTAACGTAGATGTCGATTTTATCGCCTTTAACCACACATTCTAATTTGTTCCACTCACCTACAGGTTTGTCTACATCCTTCGCGCCACGGAAGCCTAAAACGTCTTTCCAGTTCGGGTCTCTTCCCCACCAATTGATACGCCCTTTATTGACTGTCACGAGTTCACCGCCCTTCTGGTAAACAGGAGTCGTGCCGTGACGTTCTTTAGCAACCGGACTGGTGATGGAGAACGCATCTGTGCCATCCCCCACGACGATAAAGTCGCCGACGCCGCCTTCGATGATATTACATTCGATAGAGCGCATCCAGATACCTGAATAGCCGCCATCTTCACCCACGGAATGAAAAAGTAATCCATTATCGCGTGCTGCATTTTTACGGGAACCAAATGTCATTTCGCCCCATTTGAACTCCATAATGAGTTTATAATTTTCGTATTCCTCATCGGTGGTAATACATCCCCATTCTTCGCCGGAGATGCGTAGAATTCCATCATTGATCGTGAATACACCCTTTGGATCTTGGTTTCTGCCCCGATCTTGAATAAAGATATACCAACCGTCAAGATTCTTCTTGTTGAACAATTGAATGGTTTTCGGTTTAGGCTTTTCGCCGTCGGTTTCTTTCTTGGGATCTGTGTGGGCTAATGCCGTTGAACTGAGCATTATAAATAGACATGCTATTCCGAGTAATTTTCTCATAATTTAGCCTCCTTATGTATAATTAGTATTTTCAGTTTAAGTATTACATCTTGGAACGTTTGACGCTCCAAGATGTAAAAAAAAAGGTTATTTTACTTTTGATTTTTAGGTTGATTACACAAATATATAAATTCCAGTTGTATATACAAGTTAAATTGAAAAAATTAGTTCGAATCTCCTTTTTTAAGGTATTCGATTAGATTTGCCATGTCTTCCTTGGACATTGCTTTTTCCATTCCATCCGGCATTAATGACAGTCCTGAATTGGTCAAAGTCTCAATATTACTGCGCAGCACAGCTTCATCAGCTCCTGTTGCTGTCCGAAGGGTAAGACCATTGTCCGTTTCGGATACCACCCAACCTGACTTTGTACTGCCATCTTTCGTTTTAACGATCACCGATTGGTATTGCGGATAGACTTCATAATTGGGTACCAGAATATGTAAGAGCAGTGCATCTGCCGGCTGATTCTTGATGCCGGAAAGGTCGGGACCTACTTGCCCCCCTTTGCCACCATAGGTATGGCAGACAGCACACTGGGCCTGAAAAATAGCCGCTCCTGCGGAAGCCACAGGTTTCGCATTTTTCAGCACGTTTTTATATTCTTCATAGACCGCCATACGATCACCGCCTTCAAGCTCTTTGAATAAAACCGTTGCTCGATCAGCGATAGCTTTGTCCTTACTTTTCATAAGGCGAGTTCTATCGATCGAGGATATTTCAGCGGCGGCAATCTGGCCGCTTTCAATAGCTTTAAACAGGACCGGCAGAAATTTCGTATTGGAAATAAGCGCAGAGATCACAGTAGGTTTTACTTTCGGGGAGTATGCCTTCCATTTCGCTTTGTCTGTTAACAATTCGGCACCTTTTGGATCCTGCAGTTTCGCAATGGAATTTATGGCTTGAATCTGCACCTGCGGTGAATAATGAGCGCTCAATAGCTGACGCAGTGCATCATTAGATTGTTCATAACTCGTGTAGCCTAATAGTGAGATAGCGCGGCTTTGCTTATCCGCCGTATCTTTTAAGGCTATCTCCTTAATTTTACCAACAAAGCTATCCAAGCTTTCGTTTGAAGTGCTGTTGATGGCGTATAATAGTCCTTTATTATTTGGTTTAAGTTCTTGCTTTCTACCATTCAATGCTTCTGATAGCCCTAGCATGGCTGATATTTTCCACTCGTCTACAGCATCCGGAGTCACCAAGCGATGGAAGAAATCGGAAGCCTCAGCAATCGTTCCACCATGGCCTAGCAGTCTTCCTAGGTCTTGCATCACAGCGGCGTAAGCTTTCGGTTCGGCCGATTTCATGCCAGTAAAAGCGGTGATAAACTCTTGAGAACGACCCGACAGCCCGCTTAAAACGGCTGCACGGCTCCACTTGTCTGCACCATCTTTAGCTGCAATTTTAGCTAAGGCTTGTACAGCTTCGTTTGTGTTGATATTGCCTAACGCGATCGCCGAATAATATCTTACGCGTGCCGAAGGATCTTCAGCGAGCTTGTTCAGGGCGGATTTCGCCTGATCGTATTTTGTATTGCTAGCAAGGATTTGTACCGCTTGCTCACGAATGGAAGCTTCGTCGCTCGCTAATGCTTGATTGAGACTTTCCAAGCTAAGCATTCCCAAATTATGAGCTAACCAAAGTGCTCGGGCTTTCCCCTCGTTATTGGAACTCTTAGCAATGGTTTCTTTTAGTAAGTCAGCGATATCAGCAGGCTTGGATTCTAAAAGTAAGCGAAAAGCGGTCGCTCTTTTCCATTCATCGGCTGAGCTTAGCGCGTCAACCAAGTCTTTGTTTGTAGATCCTGTGGCCACTTTTCCGGTTTTATCCTCATCCCCTTTGTCGAAGTCCTCGCGCACAACTCTATAGATTCTTCCATCTGTTTTTCCGGCTTCAAAATCCAGTTGCCCACGCATCTCTTCAGGAACATAGGCCGGATGATCAATAACCTTCCGGTGCATGTCGACAATGTACAGGGCTCCTTCCGGACCATGTTGTGCATAGACTGGGCGGAACCATTCGTCAGTAGATGCTAAAAATTCCTTTCCCTCATTTGCTATTGCGGATGTGAAACTAGCGCCGTTTTCTTTGACAATTTGTCTTTGAACTAAGTTCTGCGCCGATTCACAGATAAAGATATTGCCTTTATGCTCTGGTCTTAATGCAGTTCCGTTGTATACGACTAAACCACTTGCTGCCGTAAAAGTACCGGTATGGGATTTCCCCATGAGGTCTGGAATGTACTCAGCGGTAGTCACAGCATTACTGATGGGATAGACCACCGCATTGGCTTCCACTGGTGATACATTTTGTACCATTTCATTGAATGTCAGATGTGGATTGCGCGAAAGGTTCCAAGGCTCCATCACGATCTGCATGACCGGATGACGATTCGATGTGCCGAAGCGATGGCCATAGGGATCCATCGTTAAGCCGAATTGGCTTTTTCCCCCGGTAACCTGAAACTCAAAAGTCTCTGGATTGAAACGACCGTCGGCTGCGGTGTAAGTTACTGCCGGACGATCAGGATGCTCTGGAGAAGTAATATTACCTCCGTTTAGACCTCCTGTAACATAGACCCAGCCGTCCAAGCCTAAGGTCGGATGGCTCATGCGTATTTGCGAGGTTTTTGTGTCGTTGAATCCGGTTAGCACAGTTTTCTTTATATCAGCAACCCCGTCGCCATCGGAATCTTTGAAATAGTAAATATGTGGTGCACAGGTGATAAATACACCTCCTTTCCAAGGGAGAATTCCATTGGGGTAGGTGAGACCTGTTGCGAATTCGTTTCTTTTATCATAAGTGCCATCGCCGTCGGTGTCTTCAAGCAATACGATTCTACCAAGTGTTGTTGGCTCTCCTTCTTCTGCCGGGTCTGGATATCCACGATCCTCGACAACATACATCCTTCGATTTTCGTCGAAAGCGAAAGCTACCGGATCGATGACCATAGGCTCATAAGCCACTGGCTCGATACGAAGTCCCTCCTCCAGCTGAAAGGCATCTAAAGCCTGTTGGATTCGTTCATTCTCATGTTTCTGTTTACAGCCGACGAGCAATACGAGTAGGGATGCGGCTAGAATAGGGTGTCTCATTGGTTTTATAATTGAGTATAGACTTTTAGGTTTCTAGAGGGATTATTTTCCCGATTTATGATCATTTAATAGGCGTAGTAAGACAGCAAGAATCTTATCTGCTGCTGTTTCTTCTAAATAGCTCGAACGCGCACGCCAGGTTTCATATCCTCCTAATTTGTGATGTCTAGCGGTAGGGAGATAACCATTGTAGCCGTTGGCCAGCTCGATGTTAAAAGTCGGTTTAAATGGACTTTTCGCTTTTAATTCCAAACCAATTTCTACGAATACTTCCGCAGGAATCGCAGTAATTGCTAAATCACCAATTTTGAACACTTGGAGAATTAAATCAACTTGATCAGGATAATCTCTTAGCAGTAAGGTTTCACGTGCGTAAATTTCTTCCAGAGACTGCATTGTGGGACCGGCGGCTTTTGCAACAATGCCTTCAGCACGTTTAATGTCCTGTGCTGTTGGTTTTCTTACACCCAATCGAATCTCTTCTTGTTTAGCAGCTAGTTTTATTGAGTTTTGTTGAGGAGCATTTTTAATGGCTGAGTAGGATGCGCTAGCAACCTTATCAGCTACAGAGCGTATCTTTTCATAATGAGGAAGTGCTTCTGTTTTCTTTCCGGGCCAATTGATATTGTTGATATCGCCACTGGTTCCATTGCTCATGATGCCGACAAATGGCGGGTCATTTAATGTATTCTCGCTAAGTACAAGGTCTCCGATTCTATCGGCGAAGGCTCCGTAATAATCTGCGGATATCTCCCCTGGTCCGGTTCCACCGACATAGTGTAAGGAGTAGTTTGCAAGTACGGCAATCGGTTTACCATCCACAGTTTTTAAGAATATGCTAGGGACCTCCGGGTCGATTGGCCCAGCAGGTTTGTCCATGTTAGGATTTTCAACGCCCGGGTTCATCTTAACCTGATCTTGACCGCCAAAAGGATTTGGCATCGCAGTTCCAGGCTTCATATACCAACGGCGGTTAAAGACTTCCGATTCCTCTTTTCCCACACCCCAAGAGATAACTGCAGGCGCACGATTTTCATGAGCACGAATAAGTGCGTCTGCAGTTCTTTCGACGATAAAGTCTACATAGGCTGGATCGGGATCACTTTGAAAGACTCCGCAGGCCGTGCCTGCAGAGTGTGTATGTGTCGCCGACATCATCATATTTTGTACCGGGATTCCGGTAAACTCGGAAGCGCGCTGTTTTGCTTTGTCCAGCGTTTCTCTGGATACCATACATAGATCCAAAACCACAAAACCTAACTTCGTCTGCCCGTCATCCAAGACCAATGCTCTGGCGTGGATATCATCATGCACATGCCTCACCGTCACGTCCTGCATATTCCCATTGATAGAAGAGCCTATTTTGGGGGTGATGGTGCTTTTTGCGGCGCCCGCCTGAAATACTTTGTTGGCGGAATTGCTCTGCGCAAGGGCACTGCCCGTGAGAAAGAGCAAGGATAATAGGAAGGTACAGACTGAAGATTTCATAGCGTTTTTGGATTTGATTAGTATGCTGTTCTTGTTTAATTCATCTGAGAAAATAAGTTGGTAATCGTGCTGAAGACTTTTCTAGAGGCATTTATCTCGACGCGATTCGTTCCTAACCAAGTCTCATATCCACCAAGTTTATGCTGCTCTGGAGTAGGCAAGTAGCCGTAAGAGCCATTGGCAAAGGATATTGTGAAGGTCTTATTTTTTGGATATTGCGATTTTAGCGCTAGGCCAGACTCGGCGAAGGTTTCGAAAGGGATGGCTGCGATTTGAAGATCGCCGATGCGGAACGTTTGTAATAACACAGATATTTCCGTAGGCCATTCATTCTGCAATTGAGTAATGCGCTGCGCATAGGTTCTTTCCAGTGGATGATTGATAGGTTTTGCGTCTTCAGGCATAGCAATTATTTGCTTTGCTAAGGCAAGTTGTTTGTCAGTTGGTTTACGAACCATGAGTGTCTGTTCCGCTTGTTTTGCTTGTAGTTTCAGCCAAGGTTGGTATTTTACGTTTTGTAATGAGCTGTATACTTTTTGCGCAACGTCGTTTGCTACAAATTTCATTTTCTGATAAGGAGCATCTTTTGGTGGAGCACCTTGTACATTGACATTGTTGATGTCTCCAGAAGTTCCGTTGGTCATTATTCCAACAAAAGGTGCTTCCGGGTTATTTTTTGTGAGCAGCTCTTGCATCCGGTTTGCGAAGACGGCAAAGTAGTCCGCAGAGATATCGTGTTTAGGCACTCCTCCGATGTAATGTAATGAGTAATTTGCTAGGAGCGCAATAGCACGGCCATCAACTGCCTGTACCGATAGAAAGGATACTTCAGGATCGGTTGGTCCTGCAGGTTTCACAATGTCGGGATTGCCAATACCTGGGTTAAATCTTACCGGTTCTTTTTCTCCAAAAGGATTTACGACAAGATCTTTCATATGCCATCTTCTATTGAACACATGTTCAGGAATGTTCACCGAGCTCCAACCTATCTTTGCAGGCTCCATTCTGTAGATCGCCATATCGACAGCATCCGCTATTCTTAGTGCTAGAAAGTCCTGATATCGATCCAGACCTTCCTGCGGATTCCATCCACGGCGTTTTGGTCCTTCCCCTTCAGCACTGGTTGCGGAGTGGGTATGCGTGCCGGCGATCAGGATATTCGCTGTAGGGATTCCTGTACGCGCGTTGATTTCTTTTTTAGCTGCATCGCAAACTTTACGCGCCAATCCGATATTATCACAGATAATAAAAGCGAGCTTGCTGTCGCCATCGTCTAGCACTAAACTTCGAGCATGGAGTTCATCGTGGATATTCTTGGCCTCCGGAGGAGTGCCAAAATTGCCAACAATACCACCGCCTAAGTAAGGCGTGATGACGGTTTTCGCAGCACCAGCCATAAAAGTGCGTTGTTGCCCAAAACTCAGCGTCGCTGATAAGATGAAGAGCATTGAAAGTAAGAATTGTTCTACAATCTGTATTTTGATTTTTCTTTCCATAATTATAAGGTTAGGGTAAAAGCCTTACAGATATGATGTGAAATTTGTTCAGGTATGAAGTTTTTAATGCGGAGTCATCTTTAGGTTTTATCGTTCTCAACAGACTCGTCTTGTAAATATACAACTTGTGTAGACAAGAACAAATAGTTTACATCTTTTATCTTCTTAAATTTTTGTTTTCTTTATTTATGCTCAGGAGGTACATTGCCATATCCCCATGCTTGTTTAAATGCTGCTGGAGGAGGAGGACTCGGCACTTTGCCGGGAGTCATTTGATTTGCCAGTTCAATTCCTGTATTAGCAATTTGTCGACCTGCGGACACTTCCAAGTTCGAATAAGACGTTAATCGTGTTTCATAGCCTCCACCGTTCGGCCCCATCGCTTCCTCCGTCGGAACATAGCCAACACATCCATTTGCCAGTTCCACGATGAATGTGAAAGGAAAATGACTAGCTTTCTTGATATCCAAACCAAATTGCACGAAGTATTCTGCAGGGTTCGAAACGAATGCGACCGGTCCTACTTGGATGGCCTGTACTTCTACTTCTGCTTTCGGCCTTTTCTTAATCATGGCGTCTAAAAGAAGGATTTCCTTTGCGAACGTCCATTCTACACTTCCCGATTTTTCCGGCCCTTGTTTCACTAATTCCAAAGATTTTTTGACCTTTTCCTTGGTAGGAATTCTACGGTTTACGGTCCATACTTTCTGTCTGGAGTCTAAAGGAATATCCGAACCTGCGCCACGTTTCGCTAATAACATGGTTTTGTATGCTTCGGCACCAACGCGACCGCCCACTAATTCCCACCATTCTTCCGCAGAGGGGTTTGCATGCTTTGCCATATTGTCTACCTGCGTAATATCACCGCAGGCTCCCTGCATGAACACGACCGGCAATGCGGCATTACCCGTCACTCCCCGCAATGTTCTTTCCATGGCTCCAATCCAATTCGCGGATATCCCATCAGGATTTGTGGTCGCATGACAGGCGAAATTGACGACCATGCCTAATAAGTTGTCTTTTAAATCCCAAACACCAATAGTTCCTACATCCGGATCGATTGGACCTGCATAATCAATGATATCCGGATTTCCTACGCCAGGATGCGTATAGGTCAAACCGTTTTTCATTCGCATTCGGCGGTTAAAGGCAACTTTATCTTCTTTACCAACGCCAACCGCAAGCTTAGCATCTTGAAGATTAGCATTTGCATCCACGACTGCTGCGACAATTTGATGTTGCAGATATTGTATAAATCCGGGATCCGAAACGATGGACATATTCGTGGCAAGATGCTTAATCAAAGGGTCTGCATCATCAAAATCGCCCGGTTCGGACATGGCGATGGGACCCGAGGAATGGGAATGTGAGGCTCCTATCATGATGTCCTTTCCGGAAATACCGCAAGCCGACTCTATTTCTTCGCGACTAATTTCCACAACACGGCGCGTTATAAAGATAAGATCGACCCCTACGAGCGCCACTTTCTTCTTTCCATCATCAAATACGACGGCGCGGACTTTACACTGGTCGTGAAACTTCTTATGATGGCTTTTGCCATAGTTCCCCGGCTGCTCCATGCCAATATCAGGCGTGATATCCTTTTCCGAAAAGCCTGCTCGAAAAGTAGGAGCAATCCCATTAAGCGGTTTAGCATGTATCTGAGCGATTAGAAAAACAGCGAATATGGATGTTATTATATATTTCATAATTTTTTGATTTATATCCCTTATTGCCAACCTGGATTCTGTGTCAAATTCGGATTGAGTGTAATTTCTTGTGTCGGTATTGGATAGAGATAAAGTTTATTATCCCATTTTCTTGCAGCAAAGCCTGGATAGATAACACGTAAATTTCCATTGGCAGGGTCTCTAGCGCCAAGTATTGTCTTCGGGTTTTCTAATAGCTTGCCTGCTTTCCAACGAACCAAATCGTCCCAACGGTCTCCTTCTGCGGACGTTTCTATTCTCCGTTCTCTGCGTATTTCATTTAGAAGCGGTGAGATTGGTACTTCCCAATTCGGCCAGTTCGGATCAGTAAATCCGACAGCAACGGTCAGATGGGGCATCCCCACTCGATCGCGTAACAGGTTAATTGTTCCATCTAAGACATCCTGCGTGCATTCGCCTAATTCAGCTTTTGCCTCCGCATAATCCAATAGCACTTTTCCGTAACGATAAATGAAATCATCAATTATAGAAGTGCTCGGCAGACGATCTTTTTCGAAAGGGCTGTATCCCTTGATGATAAAATAGCTTGTCGGACAATTGGCATTCAGGAATTCTGGCATTTCCTTATAATTCACAGTCCCATTATCAAAAATGCGATACGGGCGATCTTCGCGATAAATCGATTGTCGCATTCTAGGGTCTCGGTTAGCAAACTCATCAGCGAAGTTGGCATCGCCTTTATAGAGTGGACTCAATGCAATTGGTAAACCGTCTTCGCATAGATAGGACTCGACAAAATCCTTGCTGTATCCAGTTTGCGGCTCCCCGAGCTGACGAACGTTGTTGTGCATCCGTTTGTCTGTAATGAAGCGCTGCACTAAAATGCCTTCCGAATTACCTTTAAGTTCGTATTGAACGAATAGATCGAAGAAGTCTTCTTCCACTTTCCCTGTTTTGTAAACTGAGAATTGGTTTGAATTGATAATCTGCTCAGCAGAACTCGCTGCTAGTCTTAGGAGTTCTTCGTGTCCTGTTCCTACTTGATGATATTTGCGGAAAGTGCCTTCGAAAAGACAGACCTCGGTTTTTAAAGCCAGCGCTGCATACTTCGTTAATCGGTCGGCAGTTGAACTTTCAGGCAGGTTCGCGATGGCGAAGTCAAGGTCTGCCAGAATATTGTTAGTCACGGTCTCTCTACTGTCTCTAGGTGCCGTTAGTTCGGGTGACTCCGGTGTTAGGCTCGTATTCAGCCATGGCACTTCGCCAAATTTCTTCAGCTTTTCTAAGTAGTGGAAGGATTTAAAAAAGCGTATTTCTCCCTCCGCTCTCTTTAGTGCCGGGTCGGTGATGGTCATCGTGGCAATGCGATCAAGGGCATAGTTACAACGACGTATTTGTAGCCAGTCAGTTTTTCCCCAGCCCCCGCCGGTTGCCGGAACGTTGTATTCATTCCAAGTGTAAATATTTCTACTGCTCGGTATTTGGTTGTCACTTGCATTATCAACATTGAACCAGGCAAGCCGTGCATCGAAAAGTGTAGCGTAGAACTGGTTTGCATACATTTCCACATCGGATACTGTTTTCCAAAATGTCGCATCGCTGATTTCGTCTAAAGGATATTTTTCTAGGTAATCGTCATTGCAGGAAGTTGCTAATAGTATAGCCAACAAACCTATTTTGTATATCTTGTTCATTGTAGTTTCTTTAGGTAATGAATGCTGATTAAAAACTGAAGTTTGCGCCAAACGAAAACGAACGGAACATCGGATAAGCACTTGGTCCCGCAAGTTCCGGGTCAGAAATCTTAATCATTTTGGTTAATGTCCATAAATTGCTTCCCGTAAAGAATACACGAATTCGATCCGAGCTGATACGTTGTGTCAACTCTTGCGGAAGTGTATAGCCTAAGGTTAATTGCTTCAAGCGTAGGTAAGCGGCATTTTGTAGATATCGCGTTTGTACTGAAGTTATGTCAGCAGCTCCAGCAATAATTGGCCTAGGGAAGAAAGCATTGGGGTTTTCAGGCGACCAGTAATCCATCGCAACCTTTGGGATGCCCACCCACTCGTTCGAGTATTGGGTGAGGTAGTATAAATTAGAAATTACTAGATCACGTTTTCCAACGCCTTGAAAAAAGATGTCCATGTCGAATCCTTTCCAGGCTAGATTCGTTCTGAGACCGAAGCTATATCGAGGGGTATTGTTTCCGATGATACTCATGTCGCCCGGGTCGCTCAGCGTTTGTGCTCCACGTGTTATCTTACCATCACCGTTGAGATCAACCATCCATAAATCGCCGGCCTGTCTTTTTCTACCATTGATATTGCTTTGGTCTAGCGCAAGGGCCTCTTCGTCAGTTTGAAAAAGACCTCCGGTGGTTAATCCCCAGATGTTTCCCATGTCGGCTCCCTCGTAATAGTCCGAGATGAGGCCTGAAGGATTACTAAAGCGGGTAATCTTGGCAATATAGTCTGATAAAATTCCTGTAATTCCATATCTAAAATCGCCTACCTGATCATTCCAGTTTAAGGTTAGGTCAAATCCCGTGGTTCTTAGATCCGCTGCATTCGCTTGAGGTTCTGTTACGGCTAATACGGCCGGAAGTGTTTGCGACTTCGTCAGCATGTTTTTCGTGTCGCGTGTATAGAAGTCGAAGGAACCGTTCAATCTGTTCTCTAAAAATCCGAAGTCTACACCGAAGTTTTTCTGCGTCACGGTTTCCCAAGTCAAGCTCGAACTCACTAGTCCTGGAGCGATTACCGACATCGGACGATCGCCGTTGATTAGGTAGTTCACCTCGGCAGCCGTCATTGTCGCTATATAAGGATAATACAGGTCGATATTCTGATTTCCTAAGTTACCATAGGAGGCGCGGAATTTTAGTTGATTTATACTCTTCTTCAAGGGCTCAAAGAAAGGCTCATTATCCACACGCCATCCTACTGAAACGGAAGGGAAAAATGCAAACCTGTCGCGTTGAGCAAACTTGGAAGTACCATCGTATCGCCCATTAAATTCTACCAAATAGCGATCAGCATAGCTGTAATTTATACGGGAAAATGCTCCGCGGATAGCATACTCGTTGATCCCATCGTAGGCAAATCGGTCGCCTGAAGCTAAATTGATATAAGGAACCTCGTTAATGATCAGATTTCGACGTTCGGCACTAACGGAGTTATATTGTGCATGCTCTTGGTTAAATCCTAGCATCGCCTTGAAATAGTGTTTCTCGGCAAAAGTTTTGGTATAATCTGCGTATGCATTGAACACATAATAGCGATCGTCGTAATTAGAACGGGTTACTCGATTTGGATTACTTCCGCCGTAATAACCCATTACCTCACCAGCAACGTTATAGAATGGCTGTTTTGCTAGATAGGACAACTCTTTAGTAGCCTTATTGTTGAACGAGTAGTCCACATTGATGGTCACCTCTTTTACGGGTGTTAGCTTGACCAAACCGGTCATCCACATATCGTTTATGTGACGGGTTTGATAACCGCCTTCGCTTAACATTTGCGCCGGGTTAAAAATAGAGCCCTCATGCGCCCAGTTGCCATTGGGATCCTTTACAGGCTGAGTGGAGTAGACGTTGGTTTGGTAGATGGTACCATCTTCCGGAAAGGAATTCCGGAATTGCGGATCGTTGGGCGGAAAATGTTTGTTGCCGTTGTTGATGCTTACCTTTGTTCCAACCGTAATCCACTCTTTGATATGGTAATTTAAGTTGGTCATGAAGTTGTAGCGTTTATAATACTCATCAAACAAATCTTTGTTCGCTAAGCCGTTCTGCTTGATGAAAGAGAAGGATGAGTAGTAGTCAAACTTTTCTGAACCGCCAGTGATGCTAGCCGTATGCTGCTGCATGGGATAGCTTTTATTCATCAGCACATCTTCCCAGTTGGTATTAGCGACTCCTCGCCATTCGTCCGTCGAACTTGGGTGTACAAAAGAATTGGGTTTTGACGGATCATTATAATGTGCCATCATAGCTTCCATCGTAAGATCATCGAAATAGTTTCTTCCGTTGACCCGCATAGATGCCTCATTCATGTAAGCGATACGATCTTTGGTGTCAATAAAATCAATCCTACTTGTTGGGCTATTGGAAGAAAATAAGGTTGAAAAGCTGATTACAGGTTTATCTTTTTTTCCGGATTTAGTGGTGATAAGGATAACACCATAGGCTGCCCTGGCGCCATAGATGGCTGCTGAAGCGGCATCTTTTAATATCGTCACGCTTTCAATATCCGAAGGACTGATGAGGTTCGGATCCATCGGTATGCCGTTGACAAGAATCAATGGACCTCCTCCGTTGATGGATGTATTACCACGAACATTAAAGGTGGAGCCCTTTCCAGGGGCACCGCTCCCTTGTGTAACGTTTAGGTTGGGGGCTGTTCCTTGTAATCCCTGTCCCAGCGTGGTAATCGGACGGCTTTCGAGCACTTCTGAAGTAACCGTAGATACTGCACCAGTCAGATTTTCCTTTTTCTGTGTACCATATCCAATCACCACTACATCGCCGATAGAGGTCACGTCAGATTGTAGCGTCACATCCGTAACGCCATTTCCGCCGACAGCCATTTCCTGCGTAATATAGCCGACGGTGCTGAAAACGAGCGTGTTCGCGTCGTTATTCGTTTGTAAGCTATACTGACCGGCTGCATTGGTAGATGTCGCCGCTGCCGATCCTTTCACTTTCACACTCACCCCCTCCAGCGGAACGCCGTCGGCATTTCGGACTGTACCTGATAATGTTCTTTGTTGATTGCTGTTGTTTTGTACAACATTTGTTCTTTTGAGCGTCTTACCCTTTATCAAGGAGTGAGAATCACGTTCGCTCTCGGAGGTTGCCGAAAGATTCCCGGTATTCATGATCAGTCCTGCGCTGATAAAGAATACTCGTAGGATTCGCGATAGTTGCTCTTGGCTGCTAATCTGTTCCATATACATTGTTTGAATTAAACTTGACTCTTTTCCCTTGCCGGAATCGCCAGGCATGGGGGTATAGCGAATGTTTGTACACAAGAATGCTAGGCCCCTTTATTCGCTATAGGTTTAGGGCTGCGGTACTAGGTAAATCTTTAAGTCGTCGTTCAGTGAATCCAAATGTATCTAATGCACGGTTTAGGAATTTCTCAAGCTAACCATTTGGATGCATCATCTATGTTTTCAGCATGTATAGAGAAGGGTTTTGCAATAGTGATTGCTATTGTCTTCTCATAATTTTCGGTATTAAGTTTATCCGTTGATATAATTAGTTGAACAAATATAATAAAATACTTGTATATACAAGAAAAATGATAAAAAAAGTTATTTTTTGTAATTTAGTTATATTTAATTATCTATAAAAGAGAGGGTTATTATTATTAAATTGTATCTGGAAAAATATTATATGTCTATACAAGCATTTCTGGTAATGAATAATTATAATCGATATGACTTCATTTTGGATACATATTCAACAGATTAAATAATTGAACCTGTATATACAAGAAAAGGCTTGAAAAGTACGAGTAGTTGAGTATATTTGTTTTTAATAAACATGGAGCTTATGCAAAGATCGTCGGGAACCCCTCTCTATAAGAAAGTATTCGAAGAGTTAAAGAGCAAGATTGATTCAGGGAAATACAAAATGGGTGATTTATTGCCCTCAGAGAACGAGCTTTGTAAGCTTTATTTCACTACGCGCCCCACGGTGCGCCAGGCACTTAATGATTTGAGCAATCTTGGTTATATAGTCAGACAGCACGGTAAGGGTAGCATTGTCTCTGAACCAAAAAACGGACTTGGGATTTTATCGCTTAAGGGTTCTACTGCAGGTGTGGGAAAACATAATTTGAGAACAGCTATAATCACGAAACCCATCAAACAAACCTGGCCTGATTCCTTTGAATTTGAACTGACCCCGGAGGAAAAAGAAGCAGGTTCTATTTACCTTTCACGTCTACGTTACGTGGATGGTTTGCCCACGCTTTTTGAAGAAACCTATATCTCCCATATAGACTTGCCACGTTTTACGCTCCATAACCTGGAAAAAAACTCACTCTTCGAGACACTGAAGAATTATCACGATGTAGAGGTGAAAGAGGGAGAACAAAAAATATGGGCAATTGAAGCATCCAAAGATTTGGCGGAGATGTTCAATATCAAAGTAAAAAAGCCTGTTTTGCATATGAAACGTCGTTTAAAAACTAATAAGAAAAACCTGTTTATCTATTCCTTTTTATATTGCAACACACAGGACTTCTTTATTCAGGATTATTTCTAATCGGAATGACGTATGCATGTGGACTCGGTGTGGTCATCTTCAGCCGTTGAGTGGATAATTTTATTGTAAGGCATCATCAGCTTTTTTATGAGACTTTCTTCTAAGTTCATAAGGGCGTCATATTGCGGTCAAATCTGCGCTCGCTTACTGTGTTCTCACCCGCTTGCTTGTTTAGGATTGTAATAGAACCCGTCATGATTATTCTTCTAAAGAACGAGTTTGTATGACCATATACTCGCTCTAGTCTATTCTAAGACATGGAAAAGGAATTCAATATAAAAGTCTACTATTCTACACTATAGACTTATTTAAATACCATCTCTTCAGTTTTTTAGCACCGGATATTAAGCTGTCAGGATAGTTCAGGACGGTTTATGAATCAATATTAAATATTGCTTAAAAAGGCATCAACAACTTGCTAAATGTCAGTGGATTAGGTTTCGTCGAAAGAAAACATAATGTGACTGTGTTTAAAAAAGGGGGGGGAAATATGGTTAATATTTCCCACTGTTCTACAGGTATGTTTGTTTTGAGAAGACCAATTTTGTTCACTAACTAAAATCTACAAACTATGGAAAGAAAATTACGTTTCATTCGATGCTGGTTATCCCGTTACTAACTATGGTGTTTACACAGGCGCAGCAACGGAAATACTCCGGTGTAGTTAGGGATATAGAAGGAAAGCCAGTCGTTGGTGCCAGTATCGTTGTGGAGGGACTGATGTCGGCACCTCCTCGTTATAATGGACAGTATAGTGTCCGGGCCAATCAGGGTAGTAGGATTAGCTACTCTCTTGTCGGTAAGGAATCCATTACAATCTGAAAAGTTAATAGATTTTTATGCTCGTGTTTTTGCGCGCTGAATGAGCTTTAATAGATAGTCTCTGTTTTTTGAGGCGCTGACCCATTTCGGAAGGCGGCTACCGATGCTGCGGTTCATATACAATAGTCCGGAGCGCTGGCGTAGATGATCTTTAATATGTTGCTCAATGACTTCCAGGTGCTGCACATTATATGCCCACAGCAGTCCATGCACTGTTTCGATCTGATACCATACACTGAACCCGAAGAAGGGGTCGATTGGAGCATTCATATGCAAAATGCCTCCATAAACGCCTTTTCCACGGCTATTTTGGTAGAAAAGGACCTTCGGCGTATTCGCAAGCCGTATGGCATAGCCGCAAGCATAGCAGGAAAACCGAACCTTTTCTTCGATTTCATCTCTCGATGCATTCGCTGTCACCCCAATAACCACGGCTTTTTTCTGACATTTTGGACATGCCACATCTATGCGCTCCGTGAAATCGCTATTTTGAACTGAATAGGCATTAACTGGCTCCATTTTTTAATTCGCAGGTCGGTTTTATTGTAGGATAGATGTATATTCCTATCGCAAAGATAGAACAAGATAAGCGATAGTTTAATACCTAGTGCAGGGTATCTTTCTAAGTCAAGTTTGTCGAGCGTTCGTTTAAGTTTCCCCTTATTGTACTAATGCGTTTGAAAGTACAGTAGGGGGAATTTAAAACTTCAATCAAAATTTAAATTAGTGACGGAAAGAGGTAGCAAATTGAGAGAAGTTACATTTTACAGGTTAATTAATGCCAAACCTCGACCATCTTTCAAGAAATCTTGAGTTTCTTTTATATTTACTTAATATTATTTTAATATTCTCTAAAAATTTATACATTTACCCCGAGCATTTAAATTATGAAAAGCAATTCTTCTCGGGACTTGCATCATACACTAATAATTGAACAAAGGGTAAATCGTAATGGTAGTCGCGGATAAGGTATTATTTACTAAATACTATAAACTGCTTTGTTTCTTTGCATGGAAGATGGTCAAAGATCAAGCATTAGCCGAAGATTTGGCCCAGGACGCCTTTGTTTCATATTTTCAGAATAAATCACGCGTATCTACTGATGAAGCTGCAATCAAGGGGTTCCTGTACTCTGCAGTACGTTTTGCTGTATTCAACCAAAATAGAAAAAGCCATTCTGAAAAGAAATATTGGGAAAGAAGTCCATTTTCTGAAGCAGACACTGTCGACTACGAGCATAACATAATTCAAGCAGAATTTACATTCGAAATCCATGCTGCCCTTCAAAAACTTCCAGAGGCATGCCAGAAAGTATTTACCCTTAGCTACCTTGATGGGATGACTACGGAAGAAATAGCCAACGAGCTTGAGGTAAGTATCAACACCATTAAAACCCATAAAAAGAGAGGTTTAAAAGCACTAAGGGATATGTTGCGCCCTGAATTCTTCTCCTTATTTTTACTCTTCTTAAAATAATTTCACTTTTTTTATTTCCCTGTCACCCCAAAGTCCTATTTGCGTTTCTTAGTCTTAGGTAACATGATTATAACCGCAATCAGAATAGCTAAATTATTGGTCAAAAAGTATCGTAACGAACTTACGGACCAAGATCGAATGGAATTAGAGCGATGGTATTCAGCCCATCCTACGAATAAACCGTTCGAAGATACACTTATGTCCAACGATGTCGACGAAAAAGAGCTTGCATGGTTGGATTCCATAGATACTGAAGCTGCTTGGAAGAAAGCTGAGAAACGACACCCAAAAAGAAAAAAAATGATCTATTGGGGTGCCGCAGCGGCAGTTCTTGCTTTTGCTAGCTTTGGCTATTTGGCATTAAAGGACAATTCGTCTCCCGATGCAATTCAACAAGCTGAGACAGTTTCTGTTTATATGGAAGACGTTAATCCCGCATTGCTTGGCGCGAAGATCATTCTTGCGAATGGAGAACAAAAGCAGGTTGCTGAGAAATTAAGCTTATCGGAGAGTAGCAATCTTTTTACTACGGAGAGCGAATCTCAGAATTTATCAGCGCGTTCCGTTGTTACCATGTTGAATACGTTAGTCGTTCCTATGGCGAATCATTTTCAACTAACTCTTTCCGATGGAACGTCCATTTGGGTTAATGCTAATAGCGAGTTAAAATTTCCTACAAAATTCAGCGAAAGTGAAAGAAAGGTCTACTTGAAAGGAGAGGCTTATTTCGAGGTTGCCAAGGATGCAAAAAAACCGTTCTATGTAGTGACAGAAAATGGGACAGTGAAAGTTCTAGGAACACACTTTAATGTCTCAGCCTATGGAAATACATCCAAGACAACCCTTTCCGAAGGTTTGGTAGAGGTTTCTAAATCCGGAAATAGAGAGATCATTAAACCAGGTCAGAAGGCTGAAATAAAAGGAGATGAGATACAAGTTAAGAAAGCTAATCTTCAAAAAGATCTAGCTTGGAAAAACAATGAATTTTATTTCAACAAAGATAACATCGTAGATATTGCAACCCAGTTAAAGATGTGGTATGATTTAGATGTGTCCTTAGGATCTGATGTATCACTTACAGAAACTTATTCGGGAGAGATTAAGAGAGATTCGAAGTTATCGGAGGTAATAAAAATGTTGGAATTCGTCAGCGACCTAAAATTTGCACTGAACAAAAATAAATTATTGATAACCAAAAAATAGATTATGGAAATAAAAATTTACACAAACCAAGAGCAATAAAAAAACAGGAGTGTTGCAGCACCCCTGTAAGTTTTATCAAGTTAAAAAACAAATAGTAACCTAATTCATTAACTCAATTATCAAATGTATGAATAACATTTCATTTGGCAAAAGGGCTCGAAACCTCTATGGTTCCCCTTTTGGCATAATTATCCGAATTATGAAAATTACAACATTTCTCTTGTTGGTTTTTATGTCTTGTGCTTATGCCGATGGAATTGCACAAAACGTTTCCTTGCGTCTGAAAGATGCAAAACTAGAGGATGCTTTTCTTTCTATATCCAAGCAAACGAAATATAAGTTTCTATATAGCGACGATGTTTTAAGGCATGCACCTAATGTAAATCTTAATGTTAATAACGCTCCATTAAGGGACGTATTGGAGCAACTATTGAATGATGATAGCTTTTCATTTAAGATTATTGCAAATACCATCTCTGTAAATTACAAGCCATCAACAAAAGTACTCGCGACTACTGTAAACGCTGTTCAACATCAAGTAAGTGGAACGGTGAAAGGATCAGATGGAAAGGCGCTTTCAAATGCTTCTGTTCAAGTAAAAGGCGGTGCTGCAGGAACGTCGACCAGCGACAATGGATCGTATAGTCTTAACGCACCAGCGAATGCTACTTTAGTCGTTCGTTATGTGGGTTATAGAACTAAAGAAATTGCAGTGGATGGTCGCTCGACGATTCACATCGTGTTAGAATCCTCAGAACAAGCTATTGACGAAGTAAACGTTGTTGCAACAGGATACCAAAACTTAGATCGTAAGTTATTTACCGGTGCTACAACTCGTGTTAATGCAAAAGATGCTGAAAGAAACGGGGTGCCAGATATCTCTAGAATGCTAGAAGGTCAAGTGGCAGGTGTTGCCGTTCAAAACGTGTCAGGTACTTTTGGAGCTGCTCCGAAAATCCGTGTGCGCGGTGCGACCTCCCTGTCTGGAGAAAATAAACCTCTTTGGGTAGTAGACGGTATCATCCTGGAAGATCTTGTGAATATCTCAAATGAAGCGTTATCAACAGGGGATGCTAATACCTTAATCGGTTCATCGGTGGCAGGATTAAACCCGGATGATATCGAATCTTTTACCATCCTAAAAGATGCTGCTGCAACAGCGATGTACGGTGCAAGAGCCATGAATGGAGTTATCGTCGTGACGACTAAAAAGGGTAGAAATACAGATGGTAAACCAAATGTAAACTATTCCGGTAACTTTACAACTTACTTGAAACCAAATTACGACCAATTCGACATTATGAATTCTGCTGAACAGATGTCGATTCTGTTAGAGCTAGATAATAAAGGATATTTCAATCACTCTAGTGTTTCACGAAGTTCAAGTGGTGGTATTTTCGCTAAGATGTACAACAAAATGTACGAGTATGATGAGTCGAACGGAACCTTTGGTTTAGAGAATACTACAGAAGCAAAGCTCGGTTTCCTTGAGCGTTATGCGAAAGCGAATACTGACTGGTTCGACGTACTTTTCAAAAACTCGTTATTGCAAGACCACTCCGTAAGTATAACTTCAGGATCTGCAAAATCGCAAACATACTTATCAACAAGTTTTGTACATGACTCTGGACAAACCTTAGGTGATAATGTTAAGAGATATACAGCGAACTTCAGAAACAATATGCGTTTCAGCGAGAAATTTAGCGCTGAAATCTTGGTTAATGGATCCATCCGTGATCAACGTGCTCCAGGAACGCTGACAAGAACTTCAGACCCAGTTTATGGAAAGTATTCTAGAGATTTTGATATCAACCCATATTCATATGCCTTAAACACTAGCCGTTTAATTACGCCTTATGATGAATTTGGAAACCTTGAGTACAACACCATTAACTACGCGCCATTTAATATCTTAAGCGAGCTTGACAACAACTATTTAAATCTAAACAATATGGATTTAAAAGTTCAAGGGGGCTTGCGCTATAAAGTTCTTCCCCAATTAACAGCATCTGTCGATGCAGCTTACCGTTATGCAACAACAGAAAGACAACACTATATCAAGGAAGAATCAAATATGGCAAACGCGTTCAGAGCGGCTGGCGATGCAACAATTGCTGACGGTAACAAATATCTGTACAACGATCCTGATTTACCAAATTCACTTCCTCAGGTTATTCTTCCTGAAGGTGGTTTCTTCAATTCTAACATGAATAACCTGAAAAACTTTTATTTCAGATCGAACTTAGAATTTGATGAGACATTTAAGCAACATCACCGACTGAATCTATTTGGATCATTCGAGATCAGACATACAGATCGCCAGAATTCCGAATATGAAGGTGTCGGATACCAATATGCAAACGGAGGACTAGTGAATCCAAACTACAGGTTCTTCAAAAAGATGATCGAAGCAGGTGATCCATATTTTGGTATGGGTTATGAGTACGACCGTTTTGTTGCAGGTATGTTCCGTGCAGCATATGCTTATAAAGATAAATACAGTATTAATGCCACTACACGTATTGACGGATCGAATAAATTAGGCGAATCTAAAGTTGCTCGTTGGTTGCCTACCTGGAATATTTCAGGTAAATGGAATATTGACCAAGAAGATTTCTTCAACCAAGACAATGGGATCTTATCAGCTGTCGGAGTTCGTGCGACTTACGGTTTAGTTGCAAGTCTGGGGAGTGCCACAAACTCTGCCCCTGTATTCTATAACCGTATCTCTTATCGTCCTTACGAAGATGAGAAGGAAGCAATTACGTTCATCAGCGGCCTTGAGAATTCAGAACTTACATGGGAGAAATTATACGAGTTGAATATCGGAGCTGACTTACAGTTATTCAATAAAATCGATGTAACTGCTGATTGGTATAAACGTGATATCTTCGATTTAATCGGTACGATCAGAACATCAGGTATCGGTGGACAGTATAACAAGCAAGCTAACTACGCGGATATGAAAGCTTCTGGTTTTGAATTAACGTTAGCGGGATTTCCTATTCGAAGAGAAAGCGGATTTACTTGGAGAACTCAATTCAACTTTGGTATCAACAAAAATGAAGTAACGAAGTTAGATGTTAACCAGAACATTTGGACGCTTGTACGTGCCGAAGGTGCCGCGGTATTAAACCACGCGCAAAGAGGCCTGTTTTCAGCGAAATTCGATGGCTTAGACCCGAATTATGGTTTCCCTACTTTTATCGGAACAGAGGGAATTAAAGATACTTATATCAACCCTCAAAGTGAAGACATCGATTATTTAACGTACCATGGCCCGGTTGACCCAACATTTACAGGAGGTTTCTATAATAACTTCAGATATAAGAACTTTGGTTTAACGGCTTTATTCACATTCTCTACAGGTAACTATATTCGTTTACAACCGACTTACGAAGCATCGTATAATGATCTTACAGCAATTAGTAAAGATATGGTAAATCGTTGGTTAATGCCTGGAGATGAGCAGCTTACCAATATACCGTCTTTGTTGGATGCACATACAATGAGCTACAACGTATTACGTCCGAATGGATCAGCCGTATCAGCTGTTTATCCTTATAACATGTATAATTATTCTGACCAACGTGTTGCGAAAGGTGATTTTATTAGATTGAAACAAGTACAGTTATCTTACACCCTGCCGCAAAACATCGCGAGCAGATTAAGAATGACAACAGCGCAAGTATCGTTGGTAGGAAACAACATCGCCCTACTTTATTCTGACAAGAAGCTTAACGGAGCAGATCCAGAATTCTTTAACAACGGTGGTGTGGCAATGCCAGTTCCAAGACAATACACGCTTTCACTAAAAGTTGGATTTTAATACCTGATAACAATGAAAATTTATAAATATATTCTATTAAGTTTCCTAGGGGTTGGTACACTAACTTCTTGTGAAAAATATTTAGATCATGCCCCTGATATGCGAACCAAGATCGATAATGTCGAAAAAGTTGCGCAGTTGGTAGGCTCTGCATATCCGCGATATAACTATCTAGCAATGGCAGAATCATATTCTGATAATGTCATGGACAAGGGGCCAGCGATTGGTCATATTGATGATCCTTATGTTTCCTATTACATGTGGGAAGATGTTGAGGGCAGTGGAAACAATACCCCAACACAATATTGGAATGGCGTTTATGAAGGGATTGCAGCCGCAAACCAAGCTTTGGAGGCAATTGCCGACAATAACTTTGGAGCGGAAGCAAACGCATACAAAGGCGAAGCCTTAGTCGCGAGAGCTTATGGGCACTTTATGCTGTCAGTTTTCTTCGCAAAGGCTTATAATATTGCAGGTGATAATTCGTCTCCAGGTATCCCGTATGTTGATACACCAGAAAAAGTCGCTTTGAAATCTTATGATAGAGAAACTGTAAAGGATACATACGACAAAATCAGGAAAGATCTTGAAGAAGGACTTCCATTATTGCAAGGTGGTAAATGGAAGGTTCCAAAATATCATTTTACATCTGCTGCAGCTAACGCTTTTGCCGCTCGTTTTTATATGTTTACAGGCGAATGGGATAAGGCGATTGCTGCTGCAAATAATGTTTTCCCAGGAGGAGATTATTCTGGGAAAATTAGACCGATCACAACGACAATTCAAAATTACAGCTTAGCACAACAATTGATCGAGTTAACCAAAGCAGATAAAGATTATAATCTCTTATTGCGGGAAACTTACTCAGTTTATCAAAGAACTAACTCGTCTATTTATTCGAGATTCGGTTATGGGCAGCGAAAATATAATGAGATGTTCAACACACCTGTATTTACAGGAACAACTATGCATTCGAGAGGGATTAGCTATAGCTCAGGACAGCATTACTCGGTGTATATGTATAATGAATATTTCTACTACACCAACGTACAAGCTGGAATCGGCTATCCTTATATTATGCAACCATTGCTTACTGCAGATGAAGCATTAATCAATCGCGCGGAAGCGTATGTGCAAAAAGGCGATTTTGGAAAAGCATTAGCAGACATTAACCAATTTTTAAGCACAAGAGTTCAAAACTTTGCTATCGGTACGCATGGATTGACCGTGGAGAAAGCTACCACTTCTTATGGAATAGACGATCCGAAAAAAGCACTAACTGAAGCGATCTTAAGAATCAAGCAAAGAGCATTTATGTCAGAAGGTGTTCGTTGGATGGATATCGTTAGACATAAACTTCCAGTAACTCACATAGTAATTGCTCCTGATGACACTGAATCTGAAATTGTTCTTGAACCAAATGATTTAAGAAGAGTATTCCAAATTCCTAGTGAAGCACAATTAGCAGGTGTTGAACTTAACCCAAGGTAAAAAAGTTATGAAAAGATTATTCAACTGCATATTAGCACTAACCCTAGGGTTAGGAATATCATCTTGTAGTAAGGATGAAAACTTAGATGTCGATTTAACTAAATATAATTATGACACCTTTGAGAAACTTCCAATAGATGATTATATACATACCAACTTAACAGTTCCTTATAATATTGAAGTGGTATACCGTTTTGACAGAAGTCAAACTGATATCAATAAAAACATATCGCCTCCGCAAATTGAACAAGTTCAACCGGCTGTTGATATGGTGATTAATGGCTTCTTAAAAGTGTTTGAAAAGGTCGCAGGTCCAACGTTTATCAAAACTTACACGCCTAAACAGTTTGTATTGTTTGGTTCGCACGCTTATAACTCCAATGGATCGGTGACTTTAGGAACCGCAGACGGTGGACGGAGAGTGGTACTTTATGATATCAATAATGTCAATCCTAACAGTCCGACTGATATTAAGCGTCGCTTAAGAACGATTCACCATGAATTCACGCACATCGTCAATCAAATCGTTGCAATTCCTCCTTCATTTAGAGAGGTTACGACAGACCATGTTGCGGACTGGACCGCTGCTGCAAATACAGACGCGGAGGCGTTGCGCCTAGGATTTATTTCACAATATTCAAGAAGTAGCTTTGGCGAGGATTTCGCAGAAACCGTTGCCCATCTATTAATCGAAGGTCAAGCGTACTATAATCAACGTATTGCAGCCTCTTCTGAGGATGGTGCAAAGAAACTAAGAGCAAAGCAAACCATCGTTGAAGACTACTACAAACAGTTCTTTAATATTGATTTTAAAGAATTACAGTACGAGATTTACTTGATGCTAAACCAGACTTATGGTGACCAAAGTCAGGCGTTTTTGACGAACTTGAAGAACAACCGTGTTGCTTCAATTAACTTCAACTTAGATTCAGGTACTGAATACACTTTGTACGGTAAATCGGCAGCGTTTGACGCCGTTTGGAAAGAAGTTAAAGCGAAATTACCTACGATCTCAAACAACGCAGGTCGTCAGGCGATATCTTTCAACTTAGTTTTCCTAAATGAGAATAAAGTTCAATTACAGGCTGCGTATAAAAACGCTGCAGGATCTAATTTTGTGGCATGGTATGATTTCACGATTACATACAATACTGATGGCACAATAAAACTCAAATATGTAGATGAAGGGCTGACTGATACAGGATATGGGAATGGTCGAGTTGTAATCGAAGGTTGGAGGGCGTTAATTACGTACCTAGAAACAAATACGTTCAGACCTGATTGGGTATCGCCGACTATCGTTGGTTATAACAATTCCATGAAATTCGCTGGATTCTATGTCGCTGGCGATGAAACTAATTACTTGTATGGTCCTGTAACCTTAAAATAAGAAAAAATGAAAAAGATATTAATATATATAGTTGGCCTTTTCTTATTAGCTGGTTGTGAAAAAGAAAAGGTAGATCTTACGTTCGGCGAAAAGCCTGAAGAACGTGCGGGTGAGCGCCTAGCGGAACTTCGGAGCTTGTTAACATCAGCTGAAAATGGTTGGAATGCAAGCTTAAATACTGGAGGCAAAGGAGGATACGGTTTTTTCTTTGATTTCGAAGATGCCAAAACTGTAAACATGTTGAGTGATTTAACAGCCGAAACCTCATCAACGTTAAATTCATCAACCTACCGAGTTATTTGGGCAATGAATGCGTCATTGGTATTTGATACGTTCAATTATTTAACGATGCTTCAAGAACCTTCAGGAAGTTACGGAGGAACAGCACCTAACGGATATCAAAGCGATATTGAATTTGAATATTTGAAAAGTTCTGGTGATAGCTTGTTTATGGTTGGAAAGAAATATAAGCAAGCATTAATATTGACAAAAGCCTCTGCAGCTCAAAAAGCAGCGTACTTGGATGATGTGATGCAAAAAAAGAAATCCCAGATTTCGCAATATTTGAACACGCACTTTAACAATTATATTACAGTAGAGGGAGTTCCTAATCCAGTTAGTGTGAATCTTAGCAATACAAGTAAGACCTACACATTTCAAACCGTTATGGAAGATGGCAGTGTTGGCTCGGTTACTGGTAAGTTCCATTATACAGCAGATGACATTTTGTTCTCCCTACCAATTGAATTGAATGGGACTGTTTTTGCAAGAGCTAAGTTGTTGAACGATGTACTGACACTCTATGATAGCAATGGAAAAGCGTATCCAGTTATGCAAAGTCAAGAACCTGTTTTGTCGGCTGAGACCCTGTACGGCTATAATAAATCGTACAAGTCCTTCGGAACGAGAGCGGAAGAAAATACTCTTCCGGCAGTTAATATCAGCTCTACATATCCAGCGATATTAAACAGCGTAAAAAATAAATTTGGAACTGTTAAATTCCGTTATGTAAACTTTAAGTTTGAAGGTAGAAATAAGATGTCAATTAACGTGTACTATACTTCAAGTGCGAACTTTACTGCGACAATGACTGTAGATTATACTTATGAGAATGGCATAATTACACTTTCTAACCCTACAGGAAATACGACAGGAAACTGGAACACAAGACGAACTGCTTTGAGAGACCTAGAAGATTATATCTTAAATAACAAGACTTTCAAAGTTGATTGGGTTAAAAATGATGCAGGTATACCAGTGATAGGATGGTATGCTGTAAATGATCCGACGGCTGTTATTTATGGTTTCCCAGGTGAATAATTAGCTTTCGAAAGAAATCAAATTCCCTAATCATTCATAAAAAAGAAAGGCTGCCACTCGGCAGCCTTTCCTATTATCGCTCCTTCCAACCTCAACCCTTCTTTAGCTTAAAACCCTTTCACTCCCTTTTCAAACTCAATGTATAACCCAATCATAACCGCTATCAAAGGGCTTTGATATGGGTCTGAAAAGCTTATAATAAACAACATCCTCAAATCATTCCTCAAAAAGATTCGCTATCTTCAAGTAATAGCCAATCCGAAACTATGAAAGATTATAAACTAGTCCTCGCTTATGGCTCCTTTCTGCTCAATGTCGCATATTTTGGCTATTGGGTATATTGCTCGTCTATGCATGAAACCATGGTCGATGCGGTGGCAGCCTTCGAAAAAGTGCCAATCTTTGGACATTTTTACTGGGATGTTATTTTCTTTATCGCAACGATCCTCGCTATCATTGTTTTCGCTAGGCGAAAGGGTATCCTCAGTAAGGCCGCTCTGATCTTGCAGATTCTCTTTGCAAGCGGATACCTGTGGACACATATGTAAACTGCAGGAGATAAGCGTTCTTCGTGGAATCAATCCCTTAAAATACTTTAGCAGTAGATGTGCAAATTTGCTATATTAGCGCACAATCTTTATGAATAGAATCGCTGTAAAAACATCACCTCTATCCGTGAAAGATTGTGCTAGTATAAGATAGACGCTGTTATGGCAAAGATTGATATTATCCAATTGGCAAAAGTGCTGAACTTGTCGAAGTCCACGGTTTCTCGTGCGTTTCGGGACAGTAGTGATATCAATCCGAAGACGAAGGAGCGTATCTTGAAGGTTGCGAAGGAACTCAATTACCAACCGAATCATTATGCGAGCAATCTGCGCGAACAAAAGAGTAAGACCATTGCCATTGTTTTGCCAGAACTAGCCAACAACTACTTTACTCAGATTATTCAGGGCGCCGAGAAGGAAGCTAAAAAGCACGGTTATCATATCTTGATCTTTGTTACCGATGATGATATCGCAAAAGAACGCGATTTCATCCGTAGTCTTGCGAGTGGGCGTGTTGATGGCGTCATTATGTCGGCATCGGGCGAGTCGACGGATCACAGTTATTTGGAGAGCATCAATTACGAGCATCTTCCGATTGTGCTGTTCGACCGTATCTATGATGATATAGATCTACCAAAAATTGTTACAGACGATTACCATAGTAGCTTTGTGGCAACGGAGCATCTTATCCAGAATGGCTGCCAACGTATTGCTTATCTGGTTATCAATAAGGAATTATCGATTGGTAAGACCCGTATGCAGGGCTATGAAGATGCGCTGAAGAAATATAAGATTCCATTACGGAAGCGCTTGATTATTGACTGTTCAAATTCTTATGAGGAAAACAGCGAGATTATTGAGACAGCTATTCGCAAGCAAGCACCAGACGGGATCCTCGCCTCGGTAGAGCGTTTAGCATTTTCAACCTACTATGTGTGTCGACGTATGGGCATACAAATTCCGCAAGACCTAAAGGTCGTATCCTTTTCTAGCCTGGAAATAGCAGGGCTGTTGCATCCTCCGCTATCTGTTGTGCGCCAACCGG
This sequence comes from Sphingobacterium sp. UBA6645, assembly GCF_002455685.1. Lineage (NCBI taxonomy): Bacteria > Pseudomonadati > Bacteroidota > Sphingobacteriia > Sphingobacteriales > Sphingobacteriaceae > Sphingobacterium > Sphingobacterium sp. UBA6645. Next base: position 18,948 of record NZ_DKLH01000098.1, on the reverse strand, counting down.
CAGTGCTAATCGGGGAGAAGGCTGCCGCAACCTTATTGAAGCAGCTTTCAGGAGAATCATTAGCGGAAGAGGAAAAGTTTGTAATGATGCGTTCGGATTTAGTTGTCCGAAATTCTTCACAAGCTTAAACTAGTCTGCCTTGACGGTCATCGTCGAGGCTGCCGCAAGAAGCATAAAAACTCCCGCCATCGTTAAACAATACACCGCCTGATGTTGAAATACATGCTTCACCAATACGGTCCCAAGTACTCCATTGACCAATTGAGGCAAGGTGATAAAGAAATTGAATAAACCCATATACAAGCCCATCTTCTTTGCGGGCACAACGCCCGATAGGATGGAATATGGCGTAGCCAATATACTTGCCCAGGCAATGCCAACCGCAATCATTGGTATATACAATAAGTTGGGGTCTTGTATAAATAGAATCGATATAAGGCCAATACCTGAAACGCCTAAAGCCAGCATATGCGTTTTCTTTTTCCCTATAGCCTGATAGAGTTTGGGTAGGATAAGGGCGAATATCGTCGCCACCAAATTGTACACCCCGAACAGCACCCCGGTTAAATTTCCGGCATCGGCATAAGCTGCGGACGAGGTATCCGACGCGGGCAGGTGGTAAATATGTTGTGCAATGGCGGGCGTCGTGAATACCCACATGGAAAACAAGGCAAACCAAGAGAAGAACTGCACTAAGCCCAGTTGCTTCATCGCTGTTGGCATATTCTTAAAGTCTTTAAATATAGAGCCAAAGCTATGTGCATGCTGTTCCTCGTCATCAGCATGCTCGTCAAACGAACGCAGTTCTTCCGCAGAGTATTCTTTCGTCGTGATGACTGTCCACAACAGGGAGAGCACCAATACGATCGCTCCGGCATAGAATGACCAGATAACATTGTCGGGCACATGTCCCTGTTCTGCGACTTTCGAGACGCCAAGATATTCGGAAAGTACATAAGGCAGGAATGACCCTATAATGGCACCAGCTCCAATTAAGAAGGTCTGCACCGCATAGCCATAGCCATGTTGTTCCTTGGGCAGGTTGTCAGCAACTAAAGCCCGGAAAGGTTCCATCGAAACGTTAAAAGCAACGTCCATGATCATTAGCATCCCGGCGCCGATAAGTAAGGGCGGGATCAGTAGGGTCAGGACGGAAGCATTGGGCATCAGGGCAAGGGCTGCCGCTGCCACCAGCGCTCCGCCTAGAAAAAAGGGTCTGCGTCTTCCCAATCTGGTCCAAGTCTTATCCGAGAAATAACCGATAATCGGCTGAATGAGCATCCCTGAAAGGGGGGCAACTAACCAAAAAAGCGATAAATGTTCCACATCGGCACCGAAGGTTTGTAGTATGCGGGAGGCGTTTCCTGTCTGCAGGGCAAAGCCAAATTGTATACCGAAAAACCCAAAGCTCATGTTGAAAATCTGAGCACGGGTAAGCCTAGGCTTTGATCGTTTTGAAGTCTGTTGCATGTGTAGTTTCGTTTATTGATTGGTTTCTAGAAACGTAAATTAAAAAATAATATCGTTTTCATAATATTATTTTTTCAATAGTTCCAGCTATGCCCACCTTCAAACTCTTCATAATCGTGGGGAATATTGGCTTCTAATAGCTTAGAGTGAAGTTTTTGGTTGTACGCAAGGAGTAGATCATCTTTTCCACAATCGAATCTGAAGTAAGGCAATCGTTCTTTGTTAGCTATTAAACTATCTATCAAGGATAGTTCTGTATCCATTTGGTAACTGTCGAGATCTTCTTCTACAAAATGTGCAAACTCATTAATGCTGGTAATGGACGAAAGGCCGGCGAACGAAGTGAAAACATCCGGATGTCGAGCGCCACTTCTCATGGCGCCATAGCCGCCCATAGAAAGCCCTGCAATAAAGAATTTGGAAGCCTGACTGATCTGATCTGGGGCTAGCTGCCGGACAACTGCGATGACATCCTCCACAATCCAATTTTCAAAATCCTGTTCCTGATGTTTTACATAGCCCGAACCGTCGCCCCAAAGCCCGTCAGAGGGCATCACAAGAATCAGTGGCTTGATTATGCCCTCTTTTATTGCTTGATCGACCTGCTCATGAACGCCCGACGATAGCGGCTAGCTCCAGGCACTTCCATAAACACCATGCAACAAAATCACTACCGGGACATCCATAGGACAATTTTCTGGTATATAGATGCAAATATCCCCACGTGTCCTCAACTGTGGCGACTTAATGGTAACAAAGTGTAAATTCCGGATACCGTAACTGGGATTAGATTGCTCTATGGATCTGAATGTTTCTTTCATAAATGATTATTTAAATAGGATAACGCCCTTCGCATTTTTGCCCTTCAGCATATCATCAAAGGCTAAAGGCAAATTCTCTAAGTTATAACGTGCAGAAATCATTTCATCCAATAGCAATTCGCCATGCTGATAATGTTGGATGATACGATCGAAGTCTCTATGCGGGTTACATTTACCATACAGCGGATTCAGGTATAGTTTGTCCCATTCGAATAGGTTCATATCGAACAGTATTTCCTGCTCGATTCCACTGACTTGTATGGCAGTTCCTGCATTTCTGATCATCGCAAGTGGTGCGGCACCGAGTTCGGGGCGAGCGGTACATTCAAAAGCATAATCTGCGCCCCTGCCACCGCACAATTGCTTCACCTGCTCCGCCATTTGTAATAAGCCTTGATCCTGAGCGTCGGCCAGTAGACAGTGGGTGGCCCCAAATTGCTTCGCCATTTCCAATCGTTTTGGATTGACGTTAATTCCAATGATCATTCCTGCATTAGCGATTTTGGCAGCTTGGATAACGCTCAAACCTACGCCGCCGGTCCCCAAAACAACGACAGAACATCCAGCTTCGACTTTCGCAGCATTGACTACCGAGCCATAACCTGTCATAACCCCACAACCTATAATTGCAGCACATTCATAGGGAAGTGTTGCGGTCTTTATTTTCGTCACGGCTGCGGCTTTGACTAGCGTATATTCCGAAAGCATTCCTAGGTGAAAGGATCGCGCTATAGATTCGCCCTTCCACAGGCAGCCAGCTGCATGTGCATGTCCTAAATTACTGGCATGCCCTTGCCCCGTGACAGGTGAATTCTGTTCGCAGATATGATAGTTCTCCAACTTACACTGAAAACAGGTCATGCATGGGATTGCCCAGTTTAGCAAAACCGGATCATCGGGTTTCACGTGGCTAACATCGGAACCGACTTGATAAACGATGCCAGCACCTTCATGGCCTAATACTAAGTGCTGGTTCCAGTTGAGCGAGTCATAATCCGTATGACAGACCCCTGCAGCCTTGATTTTAACGAGTACCTCATCCGGGGCGGGTTCAGCCACCTGAATGTTGTCAATAAAGTATTGGCCTTTTCCGTCGGTGATCGCTGCTCTGCACGTTATTTTCATTTTTTTGGAAATAGAAATTTATAGGGTATGTGTAATCTTTTTGACCAAGCAATTTCATTGTGCGGGTCGTCCGGGAACTCTTCATACCGCAGATCGATATGTTTGTCTTTCCCTATAATGTCTCTCACTATTCGGTTGCTCGGGAGGAAATCATAGTCGAGGTCTTTGCCTCCGCAATCCAAGTAGATTTTGCTATGTTGGAACGGAGCTAGATCGTTTCTGATCTGCTCCATGATATTCCCGTCGTCGAAATAAAACCCGCTGGATAAGCAAGCGGCTTTGGAGAAGATCTGTGGATATTTGTAGAGGGCATAAAAGGAGATTAAACCCCCCATAGAAGAACCAATGATCGCTGTATGCTCTCTGTCGGTCTTTGTTCTGTAGGTTTTGTCGATAAAAGGTTTCAGTTCGGTACTGATAAACCGTAGGTAATTATCGCCTTCGGGCGTTCCGTTATATTCAATCCAACGATCTTTAGTGTTGGCCATGCCGAGGATGATGAATTCCTCAATTTCTCCTTTACGCATCAGACTATCGGCTATTTCGTCCATACGCCATTCGCTTCCGCTCAAATTAGTATGATCGAAAAGGTTCTGTCCATCATGGGCATATAGAACCGGGTATCGCTTATTTGAGTCTTTCTCATAGCTCGGAGGAAGCCATACGACAATATTGCGGGTGTTGCGAAGAAAGCTGCTCGAGTAATTGTGATGATAGCGCACGCTGCCTAGGATACTTCGCTGATAGATATCGTTCCAATTGCTTGGGCTGAGGGTGATTGTTGTATCCTTCGTCAAGGTGAATTTGACAGGTTGTGCGCTATGTCCGTTTCCGTTGTAGAGCGCTTCCTTATAGTAAGATCCTCGCGTAATCTTAAACTCAATAGGGCTGTTTACAGGTAGACTGTAGGTATCCTCCCATACATTGTTTCCTTTAGGTTTTAGCGCCTTGCTCTTCGGATAAATCCAAAATCCCCAAATGCCTTGATTGCCAATTGGCAGAACAGAATCCTGAGCGGGTGTGGTCGCAGGGGCGATCACACGAATCGTTAATTTGGCGTCCTGCGCAAAAAGCGAAAAAGCGAAGACAGTCAAGAGGGTCAGTGTGACAAATTTCTTCATTGCTGTTTATAATGGTTATACTAAGTTATTAGTTTTCAATAAGTACTCGTCGTACAATTTTAATCGAAATATGGCTTATTTTGGAAATTTCACTTAACTTGATGGATAGAAAGTCCAGTATATGCAAAAAGCAAAGCCCGAGATATTACAGAACGGTCTGCAGGAATCATTCTTGATTCGGACCTTTGGCCACGAGGCATTTTTGGCTCCCTATCACTATCATCCGGAGTACGAGCTTACTTATATTATCCGTGGCAAAGGAAAGCGCTATGTCGGCAATCGTCTGGACGATTTCGGCGATGGCGATTTCGTATTGATTGGTCCTAATCAGCCTCATTGCTGGAAATTGGATCAGCCCGATACAAAAGCCTCTGCGGTCGTTATACAATTTACGCATGACTTCCTGGGTGCTGACTTTTTCGAAAAACCGGAGTTTTCCCCAATTAATACACTGTTGAAAGAGAGCCAGGCGGGGCTTAGCTTTCCCCAACCTAAGGAAATGACCAAATATATCCTTCGCCTTCGCAAGTCGGAAGGGGTAGAAAGGATCCTTCATTTGCTGGAATTATTGAAATTGCTTACCGAACAAAATTATAAAGCTATCGATATCGGAGCGTTGGAAAACAACAGTGATAGTAACACCGATAGCAATCGGATCAATGTGATCATGGCCTATATTGTCGAGAACTTTAAGAACGATATTAGCTTAGACGATGTGGCTAATGTGGCTAATCTGACACCGAATGCCTTCTGTAAATATTTCAAGAAGCTGACGCGAAAGACCTTTGTGGAGATGTTGGTGCAATATCGGATGAACTATGCTGTTCAACAGCTATTGCATACCGACGATCCAATCAGTGCCATCGCTTTAGCCTCGGGTTTTAATGATATGTCTTATTTCTACAAAACTTTCCGATCGAAGATGGGGATGAGCCCTCTTGCCTATCGGAAAGAATTTATGGAATAAGAAGGCTCAATTGATAGACCATACCTGCGTACTATAGCCAGCAATACTAATCGCCTGCTGCTTGTTTTTCCACTCGCCTGTATTTTGACCATAGACTATTTTCGGCACCCCCTCTGCTATGGGGATCTCAAGATTTACGGCATCTGCTGAAAGATTGATCAAGACCATTGCTTTCTTTGGCCCTTTGGTTCTGTAGAAGCTGACGACGCTTTTGCTATCATTTGGGATGGATTGGTATCCCCCCTGAATGAGTAGGGGTTCTTGTTTTCGAAGCTTAATCAAGGCTTTATAAGTGTTGAGAAGTGAATTAGGATCGCTCGCTTGCTCTTCTACCGAAATGCCATCATTGCTTTTTACCGTGCTGGTTTCCCACCAGGGGCCAGAGTCTCTATAGCAATAGGCCATTCCCGGACTATCTTTATCCTTTGTCCATTCGAAGGCTTCCCGATAGGGTATTTCATTCGCATCGGTAATGCCGCCATATTTACCGAAGAAGCTGTCGCCCAGCATTCCGATCTCTTGTCCGTAATAAATGGATGGTACTCCTGCCATCAATAAGTTTAGCGCCGCGCCGACTTTTTCCTTGCCTTTGTCTTGCTTTACCGCGGTAGAGAAGCGCGGGATATCATGGTTTTCGATGAAGATAATTTGGTTATTTCCTTCCGGAGTATCGCGAAAGGTCGTGTCCGCATAAGCCATGATCTTGCCCTTGTCCATTGTGCGTATGGCTTGCTGGATGCGGAAGGCAAAGACCCAGTCTACTTTAGCTTTCGTCAGGTAATCGATTCCATAGGCCCCCCAGTCGGCTTGTTCGGCCATAATATGAATCTTCGGGTTGATGCTTTTCAGTGTATCAATCAGCGGAACCCAAAAGTCTTTGAATAGATTCGTCAATCGACCTTTGTTATCAAGGTCGTCCATCATATGATCGAGCCGGAATCCATCAACGCCATCCTCGAAGTTTCCATCTTGATTAGGGTCGAGCCAATAGGCAAAAAGATCTTTGTTGTACTGTATCACATTTTTGTTGAGCAGATTTATGGTAGTAATCTTTCTGCGCTGCCCATCATATCCTCTTAAGTCGTATAGATCGAATACAATAGTGGATGGCTTGCGCTGTTCTTTATCGTCGTAAAGAATATAGTCGGAGTAGGGCGAACTTGGATTTCCATAAGAGTCGGTGTACCAGGGATGATCCTCCGTTACGTATTGGGTTTCCATGTCCATGTATAGCTTCATGCCGCGTTTGTGCATTTCTTTCACTAAAGACAGGTATTCCTCCTTAGTTCCGTAGGTCGAGTCGATTTTCTCGAAAGCGCTGGAATAGTAGTTATGGTAATATACCGACTCATACAACGGGGTCATTAAAATGGATGTAACTCCGAGGTCCTGAAGATAATCAAGCTTCTGTTGGATGCCGGGTAAATCGCCATGCTGATCACCATTGCTATCAAAGAAACTCCGCTGGAAGACATGATAGATAATCTCGTCTTTAACCGAGTCCGTATCTGTTTGCTTCTTCTGACAACTCGTGAGCATTCCAGCAGCCCAGCATAGTGTCAAAACGAGAATGTGCTGTAGTCCTTTCATTTGCTTTTCTCCTTCAGCTTTTACAATAAGAGCGGATTAATTTCGGAGTCTGCTAAGCTTCCTGCTTCCTTACCCATTAGCCATTGCTGTCGGTCATTCTCCTGCCATTTATGCTTCGCTTCGGTTACTTTTGCCCCATCAGCATAGTAAATGATCGTCATAACGGCGCGCATCTTATCCGAGGAGTTGCCCGGTGCATTGTGAATTGTATAGCCATAATGGAATGTGGCATCGCCCGCATTCATGTAGTCGGGATGTACGACAGGGAAGTTGTTTTCTTTGACATATTCGGAGAATGTTTTTTCCGATTCATCCGAAATAATAACATCCGATACGTTGTTTTGCTTGTGAGAACCTGTGGCAAAGGTCAGCATTCCCATCTCTGGATTGGGAATATCGACAAGTGGCATCCACATGGTGATCGTATTGTTGGTGTCCAATGGCCAATAGTTTTGATCTTGATGCCAGGGCGTCGGGCCGCCGCCAGCTTCTTTGAATAAGGCCTGATCATGGTAGAGCCTCACATTTTCAACACCCAATAGGTCAGCGGCGATCTTTGCGAAACGCTTCGCCATCACGAACTGCTTCACTTGCTCATCGACGCGCCAAAGATTCATGATCTGTAAAAAGGCTTTGCCATAGGTGTCCCGGTCTTCCAGCTTTCTTTTTTCTTCGTTATGCTTGTCGGCCGCTTGACTGATTACCTCGCGGAAATGTTCCGCAGTTTCTCTATCTAATATATCGCGAATGAGAATATGTCCATTATCTTGAAACTCGGCAGTCTCTGCTGCGGATACAGGTTTTACCTGACCAAGAATTTGATTCGTTTTTGTGCTCATGATTTATAAAGTTGGTTTATACTCAAAGTTACGGACGAAGCAGAGCAGACTCTCGGGGGGATTTAATCTGTTATATGGTTTATTTTATCCTGATTGCCTTTCGTGATATTAATTTTGATAAAATAGACTGTATTGATTCGCGGTATTATTTGGGAAGCTTTTTTCTGTAAATAGTAGATTTTAAGAAGAAAATGCTGTTTTGATTCGGGAACGTTCTCGAATATTACCGGCGGTTTTTATGGTTTTTGAGTCGATTATTGTTTTGTAAATACAATAAAATCAATAGGTTACAAGATTAAAATGCATAATTTTGTATAAAAATAAAAAAATCAGAAAACTCTTTTTTTTATAAATTTTCTACAATAATTTAGTAGTCAACCAAAAGGGAGACAATGTACGTCTGCCGATTATAAACAAAAAATAAAGTTATGGTTAGGGATTTTTACAATTGGCACTTTCGGCTAATAGTTATCTTCATCTTCAGTTTTCAATTTGTTTCGGCTCAACAGAATTTACAGCTTTCGGGGAAAGTGGTAGATGATGCGGGTAAGGAGCTTGCTGGAGCGACGGTAAGTATTAAAGGAACAAACATGCAGGTTTCAACGGATGAGTCCGGGAACTATGTATTGCAAGGAATAAATGCGGGGGCTATGATCGTACAGGCGTCCTATGTTGGCCACGCCAGCTCGGAACAAAGCATAAACCTGACGGCTTCGCAAAGTTTAAACTTCACTTTATCTTCTAATGCCGCTGAAATCGGTGAGGTTGTGGTGATTGGTTATGGCGCGGTCGAGCGTAAGCATGTGACCGGAGCAGTTTCCAATGTGCAATCGAAGGACTTTCAAAAAGGGGCTATCACTTCTCCGGATCAATTGATACAAGGTAAGGTATCGGGTGTTTCTATTACCTCCAATGGGGGGGCGCCGGGTGCAGGAAGTACGATCCGCGTGCGCGGGGGAGCTTCATTATCCGCAAGTAACAACCCGTTAATCGTTGTGGATGGAAACCCACTAAGTGGTGAGAATGTATCAGGAGCCGCAAACCCACTTTCGCTTATCAATCCGAATGATATCGAATCGATGACCATCTTAAAAGATGCGAATGCGACAGCTATCTACGGTTCTAGAGCGTCTAACGGTGTTATTTTGATTACAACTAAAAAGGGCAAGATGGGCAGACCGAAGCTGAATCTATCCACTGTAAATTCGCTATCGACGATAGCAAATCAAGTGGATGTCCTAACGGCTGATCAGGTGCGTTCTTATGTGAATGAATATGGAACTGCAACGCAGAAAGGCTTAGTAGGATCGGCAAATACAGATTGGCAAGACCTAATTTATCATAATGCATTTACCACAGATAACAACATCTCTCTGTCGGGCGGTGTAAAAAATATGCCTTATCGTGTTTCCATTGGATATTTGGAGCAAGCAGGTACCTTAAAGACGGATATGCTTAGAAGAGGAACCGCAGGGGTAAATATTTCTCCTCGTTTCTTTGACAATCACTTGAAATTGGATATCAACTTTAAAGGTACATTGACGAATCAAGAGTTTGCAAATACAGGAGCGATTGGTTCTGCCATTGTATTCGATCCTACGCAAAATGTATATGATCCGAACAGTCCTTATGGTGGGTTCTTCGAATGGCAAGAGGGCGCAGTTCCGAATTCCTTGTCGCCAAGAAACCCGGTATCCTTGTTAGAGAACTATGGTAATAGAGCGGCTGCAGGTAGAAGTATCGGTAATGCGCAATTGGATTACTCTTTCCACTTCCTTCCGGAGTTACACGCAAATATTAATGTGGGTTATGATATCGCTTCAGGTAAAGGTGCAACCAGCATTCCTGATTTTGCGGCATCAAACTTTGCAAACAAAGGCTTCTTTCAACGCTATAGAGGCAGACAGAACAATACCTTTATCGAGGGATATCTGAACTACGTAAAAGACATCGAAAGCATCAATAGCAATATTAACGTAACAGCAGGATATGGCTATTACGATAATAAAGAGACAAACTACAACTTCAATTCTTATAACGCGCATGGCGATATAATCACTACGCCAGTGCATGTGGACAATGTTCCGCAGAATAGATTGCTTTCTTACTATGGAAGATTGATCTACTCTTTTGCTGACCGATATATCCTATCCGGTACCATTCGTGCGGATGGGTCTTCGAAATTTAATCCGGACGGACGTTGGGGTATTTTCCCTTCTGCAGCATTTACATGGCGTATTAAAGGAGAGAACTTCCTGAAGGATAACAACAGTGTATCTGACTTAAAGCTTCGTTTAAGCTATGGCGAGACTGGAAATAAAGATGGTATTACGAACTATGGTTATATCCCGGTTTACTACTACAGTACGAATGAGGCGCAATATCAAATCGGAGATCAATTCTACCATGTGTATTCGCCAATTGCATATGATAAAACTCTCCGTTGGGAATCTACTGCGACAACTAACATCGGTTTAGACTATGGATTCTGGGGAGGACGCATCTATGGTGCAATCGATGCTTATCATAAGAAAACAAAAGATTTGTTGGCAACGACGGAAATCTCTGTAGGAACGAACTACAGTAACCAATTATTGACTAACGTTGGTAACATGGAGAATCGCGGTATCGAGGGTAGCATCAATATTCAGGCGGTGAAGTCAGAAAACTTCAATTGGGACTTAGGTTTCAATATGACGGTTAATGAAAGCAAGGTGACTAATCTAACCTTGAATGATAACCCAGGATATCAGTTGGCAGCAGGTTGGATTACCGGTGGTACAGGTAATGTGATCCAATATCACACAGTAGGTTTGGCACCATTCCAATACTATGTTTACAAGCAAGTTTATGATCAGCAAGGGAATCCGTTAGAAGGCGTATATGAAGATTTGAATGGCGACGGCGCTGTTACTCCTGCCGACCGGTATTATTATCAAAAACCGGCACCAGATTACTTCATGGGTTTCACAACATCCATCAATTACAAACGCTTAACGTTGAACACGGTATTGAGAGCAAGCTTCGGAAACTATGTTTATGATAATATCTCTTCCAACTTCGGCGTGGCTCGTAATATTTTAAATCCTTCGGGCTTCATCAATAACGCAACAACGGATATCTACAACACGAATTTTAATAATAACCAATACTCAAGCGATTACTACATCAACAATGCATCCTTCCTACGTATGGACAACCTAGGTTTAGTTTACAACGTCGGAAACTTAGATAAAGAAGGAACGGTGACAATGACGATCAATGCGAATGTTCAGAATGTATTCACCGTCTCTAACTACAAAGGAATTGATCCGGAATTGTTCAATGGTATTGACTATACGCTATATCCAAGACCAAGAGTTTATTCATTAGGATTGAACTTCGGGTTTTAACATTAAATAAGAAATTCATGAAAAGATTAATAAAAAATACGATTTGGGGCAGCATGCTGATCTTGTCTGTTTCTTCATGTAGTGAAGACTTATTGAACTTAAGCCCAAAGAATGATATTACTGCAGATCAGGTTTATGGATCTGAGCAAGGTTATAAAGAAGCTTTCCTAAAAGTGTATGGCAGTCTGTCGATGACTTCTGGTGGAGGCGAAGGAGCAAGTGATCTAGCAGGTATTGATGCCGGCCAATCTGATTTCCTTCGTCTGTATTGGAATATTCAGCAATTAACATCAGATGAAACCTTATGTGTCTGGAATGACCCTGGCGTTCCTGACATGGTCTATGGTACTCCCGACGCAGATAATATCATGGTCAAAGGATTATACACCCGCTGTATCTACACCATCACCGTGGCAAACGAGTTCCTTCGTGAAAGCACGCCAGACAAGCTGTCTGCCAGAGGAATAACTAATACTGCGGAGATTGACGCTTATCGTGCAGAGGCGAGATTCGTCAGAGCTTACCAATATTGGGTATTGCTAGATTTATTCGGTAATCCTCCTTTTGTAACTGAGGAAAATCTGATAGGTAAAGTCTCTCCTAACCAAATCAAGCGTCCCGACCTGTTCAATTATGTGGAGAAGGAATTGTTGGAGATCGAACCATTGATGAAAGCACCAAAGCAGAACGATTACGGGCGTGCAGATCAGGGGGCGGTTTGGACCTTGTTAACAAGATTATACTTGAATGCGCAGGTGTACACAGGAACTGCTAAATACACCGAAGCAATTACTTATGCGAATAAGATTGTCAACGGAGGATACGCTTTAGCGAGCAATTATGCGAACTTATTCTTAGAAGATAACTATGTGACGAGCAAAGATGAAATCATCTTTACCATCAATTATGATGGCGTAAAAACTAGAAACTACGGCGGTACGACTTTCTTGATCAACTCACTGATCAACGGTGAGATGGGCCCTGCTTCATTTGGAGTTCCTACTGGTGGCTGGGGTGGTAATCGTGCTACGAAAGCACTTCCTACCGCTTTCCCGGATTATAGCGGCAACACCGATAAACGAGCGATGTTCTTTGGCGACAAGCTAGAGAATGATGAGCTAGGAGAGTTTAAAGATGGTCTTCGCGTAACGAAGTTTAAAAATGTGAAATCAAACGGTACGCCTGGTGCTTCGCAAGGAGGAACATTCAGCTCCTTAGACTTCCCGCTATTCCGATTGGCAGATGTTTACTTGATGTATGCGGAGGCGGTACTACGTGGCGGATCCGGAGGTTCTACTGCACAAGCATTAGGCTACTTCAACCAAGTGAGAGCTAGAGCGTATGGTAATGCTAGTGGCAATGCATCGGCAATTACGCTGGATGATATCTTAAATGAGCGCGCGAGAGAGCTATACTTTGAAGGATATCGCAGAACAGACTTAATTCGTTTTGGGAAATTTACAGGTGGCAATTACATATGGCCATGGAAAGGTGGAGTTAAGGACGGAAGGTCTATCGCGGATTTCAGAGCGCTCCTTCCGTTACCATCATCTGATGTTATTGCCAATACCAACTTAACGCAAAACCAAGGCTATTAACATTAATACTAGAAATTATGAACCTTATTAATAGACTTCTGATATTATTCTGCCTGAGTAGCCTGATGTTCACTTCATGCGAAAAGGATGAAGTAAAAACAATAGCAAAAGACGGGCAATCAGGTAATCTGACGAGCTCAGCAACATCTGTTGCATTATCGAAAGCAACCTTGAACGACAAGGTCATTGAGTTTAACCATACGCTTTCTGATTTCGGCTATAATGCTGGAATTACTTATTCTCTTCAATTTGGATTGAAAGGAACCAACTTTACGCCAGCAAGAGAGGTCGTACTAGAAAACGGAGTGACTACGAAATCCTATACCGGACTTGAGCTAAATAATCTTTTGTCGGCTATGAACCTATCATTTGATGAAAACTCAGATGTAGAAGTTCGTCTGAAGTCGGCAATATCAAATAGCGTTGCGGTTTACAGTAATGTGGTCAATATCAATACTAAACCTATTCCATTGACTTCATGGATCTATCTACCGGGAGCATATCAGGGATGGAACCCTGCAACGGCAGATAGTTTGATCTCACCTACAGGCAACGGTATTTATACTGGTATCCTACGCTTCCCGGCCAAAGATTCGGAGTTCAAAATTACGCCTGCGAAGAATTGGAATGTGAACTACGGAGATGGTGGCAACGGAACTATTAGCCCAACAGGAGGCAACTTTAAGTCTATTGCCGAGGGCACCGTGTTGATCACTATGGATATGAACAGTAATACCTGGACGATGGAGACGGCAGCGACATGGGGCATGATAGGAGATGCGGTTCCAAATTCGAACTGGTCGGTTGATGCAGACATGAAATTCGTAAATGATGGCGCTGGAAACTGGGTGCTTCAGACTGTTCTTAATCCAGGTAAATTCAAGTTCCGTAGAAACCATGATTGGGGAACCAACCTAGGTGGCAGTGGAGGTACATTGACATTGGGCGGTGCTGATATCGCGATTACGGAAACTGGAAACTACACCGTGACCATGAACCCGACTGCTTTAACTTATACAATCGTAAAAAACTAAACAACAAACAAATATGAGGATCGTTATTGCCATTATTTTTATTTTTATACATCTAGCCTCCTTCGCGCAGGTAGATCGTATTGAACCATTGAACTGGTGGGTTGGAATGAATAATCCCAATGTTCAATTATTGATCTATGGCAATAACATCGCTAAAAAAACAGTCCGAATCGACTACCCCGGTGTTGAGCTAATCAAACAACAGCAGGTAGAAAACCCGAACTATTTATTCTTGGACCTCAAGATACATCCAGATGCAAAAGCTGGAAAGGTTTCTTTGGTATTCCAAGAAAAAGGAAAGAAAGATTATGTGAAAGCGTATGAGCTAAAAGCACGAGATGCCACTAAGCGCGCCCTCCAAGGCGTTGATGCGTCAGACTTCGTCTATCTCATTATGCCGGATCGCTTTGCCAATGGCGACCCTTCCAATGATCGTATTAAAGGTATGGCCGATCAATCCCTAAATAGGGATAGCATGTACTATCGTCATGGTGGCGATTTACAAGGAATCATCAATAATCTCGATTATCTGGAAGAGCTTGGCGTCACAGCGTTATGGCTAAATCCAGTATTGACCAATGATCAGCCGTTGACCTCCTATCATGGTTATGCAAATACCGAAAGCTATTATGTTGATCCTCGGTTTGGTGGTAATGAGGCATACCGTAAGTTGATTGAGGAATGCCACAAGCGAGGCATCAAAATGATTCAGGACCTAGTGCATAATCATTTCGGAACGGAGCATTTTACGGTAAAGGATATGCCGATGAAAGACTGGGTACATCAATGGGACAACTTTACCAAAACTAATTACCGCGAGCAGGTGCATATGGATCCTTACGCGGCAAAGGCGGATAAGGACATCATGTTGAATGGTTGGTTTGATAGGCATATGCCGGATATGAATCAGCATAATCCATATGTTAAAAATTATATCACCCAAAGCCATATATGGTGGATCGAGGAGATGGGAATCGATGGGTTCCGCTTAGATACCTACGCATACAACGATTTAGGCTTTATGGCAGAATGGGGAAAAGCAATCGATGCGGAATATCCTAAGATGACCTATTTCGGTGAAACATGGGTACATGGAATTCCGAATCAGGCTTACTTTACCAAAGCCGACAAGATCAGCCAGGGTATTGATACCAAGTTGCAGGGGGTGACGGATTTCCAAGCCTATTGGGCAATCAATGAAGCCCTGAATGGGAAGTTCGGATGGATGGACGGCGTAGTCCGTCTTTACAATACATTTGCCAGCGACTTTATGTACGAAGACCCTTATCGTAATGTCGTATTCTTAGACAACCATGATTTAAGCCGTTTCTTATCTGTCGTAGGTGAGGATTTCAATAAGTATAAATCAGGTATTGCGTGGTTATTGACGACGCGCGGCATCCCGCAACTGTATTATGGAACAGAGATTCTGATGAAGAATTTCGCTAGTCCTGACGGTCTTGTACGTGAAGATTTTCCAGGCGGATGGAAGAACGATAAAGCCAATAAGTTTACTGCTGCCGGACGTACCGAAAAAGAGAATGAAGCATTTAACTATGTTAAAACACTAGCGAATTATCGCAAGAACAATTCGGTTCTTCAAGACGGGAAGATGCTGCAATTTATACCCGAAGACGGTATCTATGTTTATTTCCGCTACAATGATCATAAACGCGTAATGGTGATCATGAATAGCAAGCAGGAAAGTGTAAAGCTTCAAACCAAGCGCTATCAAGAGGGCATAGGTCAATATACGCAAGCAACCAATGTCGTGACTGGGGCCAATATTGAAAACTTAGAAGAGTTGGATATCCCAGCGGTTAGCACACAGGTATTCGAGTTAAAATAATAGTTTAAGATGGGATTGCAAGCATGTTTATTTGATCTGGACGGTGTGTTGGTCGACACCGCTAAATACCATTACCTCGCCTGGAAGCAATTAGCAAACTCGTTAGGGTTTGACTTTACGGAGCTTCAAAATGAAGAGCTTAAGGGCATCAGCCGCGTGGAGAGTTTGAAGAAAATACTCACATGGGGCGGTCTGGATTTCCCCCAAGAACGACAGGATGAACTTGCCAGTTTAAAGAACAGCTGGTATGTGGAAATGATCTCCGAAATGAAGGCGGATGAAGTACTGTCCGGCTCATTTGAGCTGTTGGAAGAACTTCGGGAAAATCAGATTAAGATCGCATTAGGCTCCGCAAGTAAAAATGCGCAGCTAATCTTGGATAACACAGGGCTAACGCCGTATTTTGATGCCATCGTAGATGGCAATGTGGTCAGTAAATCGAAACCCGACCCTGAAGTTTTCTTAAAAGGAGCCGAGATGTTGCATATTTTACCGAGCGGCTGTGTGGTCTTCGAAGATGCAAGCGCAGGCGTCGAAGCAGCATTGCGCGCGACCATGAAAGCCATTGGAATAGGCTCGCCCAAGGAGCTCAGCAAGGCCCACCTGGTCGTTGAAGATTTGACAAAAATACAATTGAAGGCCATTCAAAATCTGTTTTAGCACATACATAATTATCTATTTATGAAAAACTACATCCAAGCCGATCCCTGGAATATTATTGAAGAGGGCTTTGACCCTCACCTAAATAAAATATCCGAAAGTTTATTTAGTATCGGTAATGGTAAAATGGGGCAAAGAGCAAACTTCGAGGAAGCATATTCCGGTGAAAGTCTGCAAGGCTCTTATGTGGCGGGAATCTACTTCCCAGATAAAACCAGAGTGGGCTGGTGGAAAAACGGATATCCGCCAACATTCGATAAAGTTATCAATTCGACGAATTGGATAGGCATCGATATTTACATCAACAACGTATTATTGGATTTAGCCCAATGCCAAGTAACCCAGTTTAAACGGGTGTTGAATATGCAGGAGGGTTATCTGCAGCGCACTTTTAGAGCAACGATAAATGAGGGGCAAGAGATTGAGGTGAATAGTATCCGCTTCTGCAGTATTGCTGATGATGAAATCGGTGCGATACAATACAGCTTAACGGCATTAAATTTTGATGCCGCGATTAAAATCGTGTCGAAGTTGGATGGTGATATCGTCAATGAGGATAGTAATTACGACTTTAAGTTTTGGGAACCCGTAGCGGATCAGCAATCCGAAAATGGGGTATTCTTACAGACCAAGACTTTGAAGACGGGGTTCGAATTATGTGTTGGCGCGAAGACGCAGATATATGCGGATGGGCACTTAGTGAAACTAAATCAACAGGGCGTATTACAACAAAATAAATGGATAGCAGAAGAGTTTCACTTGGATATTGCTTCAGGCAACACGATTAACATCGTTAAGCTCGCCTGTGTGCAGTCATCGCTCAATCATCCTGCGGAAGCTTTATTGGCAACCTGCGAGGAAAAACTTGCAATCGCGAATACCGTGGGATTTGAGAAATTGAAAGAAACGCAGAAGGTAGCTTGGGCGAACAAATGGTTGCAAAGCGACATTCAAATCGAAGGCGATGTGAAAGCGCAGCAAGCAATTCGTTTCAATATCTTCCAACTGTTCCAAACCTATACCGGTACTGACTCCAGACTAAACATTGGTCCTAAAGGTTTTACGGGCGAGAAATATGCGGGTGCTACCTATTGGGATACCGAAGCCTATTGCATCCCGTTCTACTTGTCCACCGCACCGCAGGAAGTTGGCCGCAACTTATTGGTCTATCGATATAACCATTTGGAAAAGGCGATTGAGAACGCCGAGATGTTGGGCTTCAAAAATGGCGCAGCCCTATATCCTATGGTTACCATGGATGGAACAGAAAGTCATAACGAATGGGAAATTACATTCGAAGAGATCCATAGAAATGGTGCAATCGCTTATGCGATTTACAATTACATCAACTATACCCAAGATTTGGACTACCTCGCACAATATGGCTTAGAGGTGTTGGTTGCCATTGCGCGCTTTTGGGCACAACGCGTAAACTGGAGCGAGGAACGCGAGAAATACGTTATGCTTGGCGTGACGGGTCCTAATGAATATGAAAACAACGTCAACAACAACTGGTATACCAACTACTTAGCTGTATGGTGCTTGAACTATACGCGTGAAGCGCTGGATTACGTAAAACAAAAGGACGCTGCGCGCTTCGAAGCGATCTTGGATAAGATAAGTTTCGATCTAGAAGAACTCGAACTATGGCAAGAAATTGCGGATAACATGTACTATCCTTATCATGAGAAGCTAAAAATCTATCTTCAACAGGACGGCTACTTGGATAAAGAGCAATGGTTGGTGAAAGATCTTCCGGCTTCTGAGCGACCTTTAAATCAGAAGTGGAGCTGGGACCGAATTCTCCGTTCTTGTTTTATCAAGCAGGCGGATGTTTTGCAGGGCATGTACTTCTTCGAGGACCAGTTTGACTTAGAAGATATACGTAGGAATTTTGATTTCTATGAACCTCGTACGGTACATGAAAGCTCGCTGTCGCCCTGCATACACAGTATTTTAGCTGCTAAGCTCAATGACGAGGCAAGGGCATACGAATTCTATTTACGAACCGCAAGACTAGATTTAGACGATTATAACAATGATACCGACGACGGGCTGCACATCACATCCATGGCAGGAACTTGGATGAGCATTGTACAGGGCTTCGCTGGAATGCGTATCAAGAATAATCAATTATATTTTCAGCCCTTCCTTCCTGAACAGTGGAAATCCTTTACTTTTAATATTGGGTTTAGAGGTAAAATTTTATCCATCCGTATCAGCAAAGGAGAAATGGAAATCGAAAACACGTCCAGCGAGGTGCTAGACGTGCAAGTAGGAGATGCGAATTATTCCATTCCGGGAAATTCTTCGCAGATTATTAATATCTAAGGATTTATATTGAAAAATCAGTTATAGTGTTGATGAAGGTGTCTAAAAAGGCACCTTCTTCTGTTTTATAGCTTTTGCGATTTCATTACTGTTTTCATTTTTGAGTTTTAAGCAGTAAGTCGATATTTTATGGTTTTAACGCTCCTGACTC